>JACDBQ010000560.1 GCA_013694845.1 Acidobacteriota bacterium | reverse complement strand
GGAGTATCGGCCGCTGATGAGATCGCGACCGCATATTGCGGCGAGGCCCGGGCTGCGCTGGGGCGGGCCTACCTGAGAGACAATATCCAGTACGCGATGGGGGAGCGCGAGACGGCTGGCCTCCGTGCGTATTTCGAGCTCGCGGCGCGGCATTCGCTCATCGACGCTCCCCGGGAGCCTCTTTTCTACCAGGACTGATGCAGGGTATCGACCAGATCGCGGCGAAAGTGCGACGGGGCGTGCGCGTGAATCCCGACGAGGCCCTCGCGCTGTACCGTGATGCGCCCACCTGGCTGCTCGGCCAGCTGGCGGACGACATCCGCGCGCGCAAGCATCCTGACCGTATCACCACGTACATCATCGACCGCAACGTCAACTACACGAACGTGTGTGTCGCGCGATGCAACTTCTGCGCGTTTTACCGCCCGGTGGGTTCGAGCGATGGCTACGTGCTGGGCTTCGAGGAGATCTTCCGGAAGATCGACGAGACGATCTCGCTCGGAGGCGGGCAACTGTTGCTGCAGGGGGGCCACAACCCCGACCTCCCGCTCGAATGGTATGAGGATCTGTTCCGGGGTGTGAAGGCGCGATATCCCGAATTCAAGCTGCACGCGTTGTCGCCGCCCGAAGTCCTGCATATCACGCGCATGTCCCGGCTGACCGTGGCCGAAGTGATCGACCGCCTGGTGGCGGCGGGGCTCGACAGCATCCCGGGGGGCGGTGCCGAGATCCTGGTCGATCGTGTGCGCAAGATCCTGAACTGCTACAACAAGGCGAGCGCCGACGAATGGCTGGATGTCATGCGTCACGCGCATCGCGCCGGCCTCCGGACTACCGCGACGATGATGTATGGGCACGTCGAGACAATGGAGGAACGGCTCGAGCACATGATGCGTTTGCGGGAACTGCAGGACGAGACCGGAGGCTTCACCGCGTTCATCACGTGGAGCTATCAGCCGGAGCACACCGAGCTCGGGGGGTTTGAAGCAACCGGAGTCGAATATCTGCGGACCCTCGCGATTGCCCGGACCGTGCTGGACAACTTCGACAATCTGCAGGCTTCGTGGGTCACCCAGGGCGGCAAGGTCGGACAGCTGAGCCTCGCCTACGGCGCCAACGACATGGGCAGCGTCATGATCGAAGAGAACGTGGTCCGCGCCGCGGGTGCGTCCTTCTGCATGGACGAGATCGAGATTGTTCGGAACGTCGAGAACGCCGGATTCCTGCCGATGCGCCGGAACATGCACTACGACATCCTGGGTGGTCCCGTCTTCCGCGAGCGCGAGGTGCCACGGATGCTCGAGCTCGCGGTCGCGCGGCACGAGGGCGACGCCAGCCGTCCACCGGAGATCGCCAAGTACGCAGCCCGCAGCGCTGCCGAAAAGCGGCTGAGACGACCCGAACTGTCGGAGTAATGCCGACGGTCTTCACCGCGCGGTGGGTGCTGCCCATTGCGCAGCCGCCGATACGCGACGGTTGGGTCGCAGTCGAGGCCGGCCGGATACTGGCCGTCGGTCGGCCCGGCGCCACCCCGCCTCCCGGCGCTGCTCACCACCCGGACGGTGCGATCGAAGGCGCCATCCTGCCGGGACTGGTCAACGCGCACGTCCATCTCGAACTGTCCTGGATGCGAGGCCAGGTGCCGCCGGCGCCTTCGATGCCGGACTGGGTGGAGCAGCTCATGACGCTGCGGCGGACAGTGAGTCACGAGCCCGCCGAGCCGATCGTCGACGCGATTCGTGAAGTGCGTGCCTCGGGGACCGCTCTCGCAGGCGATATCACCAATACGCTCGCGGCTTACGAACCGCTGGCGGACAGCCACATGTCGGCTGCCGTGTTCCGCGAAGTCCTCGGGTTCAGCATTGCGGATCCCGTTGCGATCGTCGCCTCGGTTCGTGAGCAGCTCGACGCGCTCACGCCGATGGCATGGCTGCGTCCGTCCATCGTTCCTCACGCGCCGTACTCGGTCGCTCCGGCGCTGTTGCGGGCTATCGCCGCTGTCGCGGGTGACGCGCGCATCGCCATTCACCTCGGCGAGTCGGCAGAGGAGATCCGGTTCCTGCGCGACGGGCAGGGACCCTGGCGGGACCTGCTCACGAGGCTCGGCGTGTGGAGCGACACCTGGCGTCCGCCGGGGACCGGGCCCGTGGATTACGTCGCGGCGCACGGCCTGCTCAACGAGCGGTTGCTCGCCGTCCACGGCGTGCACCTGACCGATCCCGAACTGCGCACGCTGGCCGCGGCCGGCGCCACCGTCGTGACCTGTCCGCGCAGCAACCGGTGGACCGGTGCGGGCCTTCCGCCGATCGCCCGCTTCTATGCATCGGGCGTCCGGGTCGCTGTCGGCACCGACAGCCTCGCGAGCGTCGAGGACCTGAACCTGTTTGCCGAGCTCAGGATGATCCGCGACCTCGCGCCGCTGGTCCCGGCCTCCGCAATCCTGGCGAGCGCCACCCGGCATGGCGCCGACGCCCTCGGGTTCGGCGATGAGCTCGGCACGATCGAACCCGGCAAGCGCGCCGACCTGATCGCGGTGACCCTGCCGGACGACGACGCCGATGTGGAAGAATACCTGGTGAGCGGCATCGACCCCGCGGCGGTCGGCTGGCTCAGCGCGTGGTAATCAGAGAGCACGCGCGCACGTCGCACGTCGCACGTCGCACGTCGAACGTATCTCATGACCTCGCTGTCAACCTACGCCAGCTTCGTGCGCTTCAGTCACAGCGTGTTCGCGCTCCCGTTCGCGTTGACCGGAGCGCTGCTGGCGTTCCAGCGGGTGGGTGACTGGAGAGCGTCGACCCTCGGCTGGCGGCTGCTGTGGATCGTGGTCGCGATGGTCGCCGCTCGCAGCGCGGCGATGGGGTTCAATCGCCTGGTCGACGCCCACTACGATGCCCTGAATCCCCGCACGGCGATGCGTGAGATCCCCCGGGGCGCCATGTCGCGCGTTGACGCCTCTGGTTTCGTGCTCGTGTCCGCGCTCGTCTTCGTGCTCGCGGCGTGGCGGCTGAGCCCGTTGTGCCTGGCCTTGTCTCCGGTCGCGCTCGTGATCATCTTCTGGTACTCCCTCGCGAAACGCTTCACCTCCTATACGCAAGTGTTTCTCGGCCTTGCGATGGCGATTGCGCCGGTCGGTGGCTGGCTGGCGGCAGGCGGGGCAGGGGGATGGGAACCCTGGGTGCTCGGCCTCGCGATCGGCTCATGGGTCGGGGGTTTCGATGTGCTCTACGCGTGCCAGGATCTGGAATTCGATCGCCGCCACGGTCTTCGTTCGATTCCGGTCCGGTTCGGGGTGGTGAGGTCTCTGCTGATCTCGCGCGTCATGCACGTGGTCACGATCGCGTGCCTCCTTGCGCTCGCGTGGATCGCGGGTCTTGGTCCGATCTACGTCGCAGGCGTGGGTGCCGTGGCCATCCTGCTGGTCTACGAGCAGTCACTCGTCAGTGCTCACGATCTGTCCCAGGTCAAGAGGTCCTTCGATCTGAACGGCTACGTCGGCATTCTTTACCTCGCGTTCACGGCCGCTGCAATCTATGTCCGATAGGAAACGCTCGATCGCCATTGCGATCACCGGCGCGAGCGGCGCTCTGTACGCCACGCGGACCATGGCCGCGCTGCTGGAGCAGGGCTGCCATCTGGAGCTCGTGATCTCCGACTACGGCCGCCGCCTGCTGCGCGACGAGCTCGGAGAGACCGCCGCCGTGGACAAGCTGACGGACTATCTCGCGGCGAAGTACGGCGACGGCATCCGGGCGGGCAGTTATACGCTGTACAGCAACAAGGATCTGGGCGCGAAGATCGCCAGCGGCAGCCAGAATTGCGAAGGGATGGTCGTCGTGCCGTGCTCGATGAAGACGCTGGCCGGGATCGCGCACGGCCTCTCCCGTAACCTGGTGGAACGCGCGGCCGACGTCATGATGAAGGAGCGGCGAACGCTCATCATCGTGCCCCGGGAGACGCCGATGAGCCTGCCGCAGTTGAGGAACATGACGCTCTGCGCCGAAGCGGGCGCGATGATCATGCCGGCGATGCCGGCCTTCTACCAGATGCCGAAGACGCTCGACGACCTCGCCGACTTCATGGCCGGGAAGATCCTCTCGGCGCTGGGGTTCCCGCACGCCCTCTACCCCTCGTGGGAGGGATGAAAGCATTCAGATCGATGCCCGCCCCTGACAAGACCCCGAGCCGCATTGCCGGGATGTTCGATGCGATCGCGCCGCGTTATGACTTATTGAACCGGGTCCTGAGTGCCGGGTTGGACCAGACGTGGCGTCAGCGCGCTGTCCGCGAGCTCGGGTTAGGGGCCAGGCCGAGGGTGGTCGATCTCTGCACCGGCACCGCCGACCTCGCGATCGCAGCGGTTCGCGTGCATCCTGATGCCTCGGTGGTGGCCCTGGATTTCTCCGGCGCGATGCTGCGTGTCGCACGAGCGAAGGTCTCGGCGGGTGATCACGGCGCGCGCATTCGGCTGGTGCGGGCCGATGCCACACGGATCCCTCTGGCTGAGAGCGTGTACGACGCTGCGACAATCGGCTTCGGCATTCGGAACGTCGCCGAACCGAATCTCGCACTGGCCGAACTGCAGCGTGTGCTGAAACCTGGCGGCCGCCTCGCCATCCTCGAGTTCGGCCAACCCCGCATCCCCGGCATCCGCACGCTCTACTCCTGGTATTTCCGATACCTGTTGCCGGCCATCGGAAAGCTGGTCTCGCACCACGAGAGTGCTTATTCATACCTGCCGGCGTCGGTCGGCACCTTCCCACCACCCGCTGAATTCGCGCGGACGATCGAAATTCACGGTTTTGTCAACGTCCGAGCCGTCCCGCTGACGTTCGGGATCGTCTATCTATACATCGGTTCCAAGGGGTTCCAGAAGGTTCCAGAGGGTTCCAGAGGGTTCTAGGTTCCACCACCCTCGAACCCAGAACCACTGGAACTTCCTGGAACCCTCTGGAACCCTGTTATACTTGTAACTCCTTCATGTACTTCGACTTCTGGGACGATCGGCCGGATACTCCGCGCCTTAGCAGCCCCATGACACCCCGGGAAAAGGGGCTGATGACGACCGTGGTGCATCTGCTCCTCGTGATTGTGGTGCTGGTGTGGCCGGAGCTGCCGTTCGTGAAGGAGGCCGAAGCCAGGCGGCAGCAGGAACTCGAAGCGCAGCGTCTTGCGCAGGTCGAGCAGCAGCGCGAGAATCCTCGCTTCGTCTTCATGCAGCCGAAGGTCGAGATGCGTGCCGCCCCCCCGGAACGTGCGGAGCTGTCGGACCTGGACCGGCGGGCGCAATCGCGCGAACGAGCGCTGGAGCCGAAGAATTCCTTGCCGTTTGCCAGGGGAAACACGACGGAGCGAATCGACGCCGACCCGGTCGTTGGTCCGCGCCAAAAGCCCGAGCCGGCACTACCTCCCACCGGCGGGGCCAATGGCGAGGCGGCACGCGAGGTGCCTCCGCTTCCTGAATCGACCAACGGCGTCGCGCTGAATATGCCGGACACCACGAAACCGCAGATGCGCGGCCCGTCCACGGGAATCCTTGCGGACGCGATCCGCAACGTGCAGAAGTATGCCGGGCAGGAGTCCTTCAACAATCAGCAGGGGGGCGCGCCGAACGAGAACTTCCCGTCGATCCAGTTCGACTCGAAGGGGGTGGAGTTCGGCCCGTGGCTGAGGCGGTTCGTCGCGCAGATCCGGCGGAACTGGTTCATCCCGTACGCCGCGATGACCATGAAGGGGCACGTGGTCGTCACCTTCAATGTTCACAAGGACGGCCGGATCACGGACCTCAAAGTCATGAAGCCATCGTCGGTCGATGCCTTCACCAACTCGGCGTTCAACGCGCTGGCGGCGTCGAATCCCACCCTGGCGCTGCCGCCTGAGTATCCAGACGACCGTGCGTTCTTCACGGTCACGTTCTACTTCAACGAGACACCAGAGAGATGACCCTCCCGACGCGGTCGCAGCAGGCCGGACTCCTCATCGTGCTGGCGGTGCTGGCAGCGATGGCGGTTTATCGCGCGTTGTAGGTGACCGGGCGTTGTCGTCCCCGGCTCGTGGCCATCGTCGGCCCCACCGCCACGGGCAAGAGTGCCCTGGGCATCGCATTGGCCCGGCGCCTGGACGGCGAAATCGTGGCCTGCGATTCGACCGCGGTGTATCGGGGCTTCGACATCGGCACCGACAAAGTGCCGCCCGCTGAAAAGCAAGGCGTGCCGCATCACCTGGTCGACGTCGCCGACCCGACCGAGGAGTACTCCGCGGCGCGCTATGCGAGGGACGCCTCCACCGTCGTTCGTGACATTACCGCGCGGGGTAAGCAGCCGATCCTGGTGGGCGGGACGGGCCTGTACTATCGGGCGCTCACGCGCGGTTTCTTCCCGGGTCCCGGCCGCGACCGGGCGTTGCGCGCACGGCTGGAGCGGATCGCCGATCGCCGTGGTTCCGAGCGGCTCCATCGGATGCTCGGGAGGTTCGATACGACGGCTGCGGCGCGCATCCAGTCACGAGACCGCAAGCGTCTGATCCGCGCGATCGAGGTGTACCTGGTGACCGGCCGTCCACTGACCTCCCACTTTGCGGACACGACATCGCCCTTGCCGGAGTACGACGTGGCGGCCTTCGCGCTCATGATTCCGCCCGAGTCCACTGCCGAACGCGTCGCCACCCGGGTCGCCGCGCAATTCGACCAGGGCCTGCTCGGGGAGATTCGGATGCTGTTACTGGCGGGCGTGCCGCCCACGGCGCATCCGTTCACCGGGCTGGTGTACCGGCAGGCACTCGAGCACCTGAACGGGGTGCGGGACGAGGCCGCGACGCGCGAACTGATCGTGCGGGAGAACCGTAAATACTCGCGCCGACAGTTGATTTGGTTCAGAAAAGAGCCTAACCTACAGTGGATTCACGCCGCAGGTGAACGCCCGGAGACTTTGGAGGAGGTCGTCCGTGCCCTGACGGCGGTGGAGATTCGCCGCGATGCCTCAGACTCGTGAGTCCCGTCCCCCGTCCTCGCAACCGAACATCCAGGACGTTTTTCTCAACTTCGCGCGCCGGGAGAAACTCCCGGTGCAGATCCGTCTCATGGACGGCAGCGACTTCGAAGGGCGAGTGAAGAATTTCGATCGCTTCGCCGTGATCGTCGAGCACACCGGCTCTGATCACATGATCTTCAAGCATGCGATCGCGAGCATCCGCTCGCCTCGTCCGATCAGCAACTACTTCGCTTCCTCTTCCTCTCACGAAGGCTGAGTGGCGCCGCCGGCAGCTGAACGGGTCATCCTGATCGTTCTCGACAGCCTCGGCGTCGGTGAGCTGCCCGACGCCGAGGCCTACGGTGACGAAGGCAGTAACACGCTCGGCAACATTGCCAGGGCCCATCCACTGCGGATTCCCGGTCTGCGGTCTCTCGGTCTCGATCGCGTTCTCGACCTTGGCGGGTCGCCGCCCGGGGCGCCGGGTGGCGCCTACGGACGTATGGCCGAACGATCGGCGGGCAAGGACTCGGTAACCGGCCACTGGGAAATCGCCGGCCTTGTCCTCGAGCGACCGTTCCCGACATTCCCACAGGGGTTCCCGGCCGCGGTGATCGCCGATTTCGAGCAGCGGATCGGCCGGGCCTCGCTCGCCAACACCGTCGCCTCGGGCACAACGATCATCGAACAGCTCGGGGACGAGCACGTTCGCACGGGCCATCCGATCATCTATACCTCCGCCGACAGCGTCTTTCAGATCGCCGCCCACGAAGAGGTGGTGCCGATCGAGGAGCTCTATCGCTGGTGCGAGGCGGCGTTCGAGATCGTCGGTACCGGTCTGGGCGTAGGACGAGTCATCGCTCGACCGTTCACTGGCAAGAGCGGGGCCTACACCCGGACCGCCAATCGCCGTGATTACGCCCTCACACCGTTTGCGCCGACACTGCTCGACGCGCTGAAGGATCGCCAGTTGCCGGTGGTCGCGATCGGCAAGATCGAGGACCTCTTCGCGGGACGCGGCATCACCAAAGCGGTCCACACAGCGAGCGACGATGAGGGGATGGACGAGATCGCCGCGGCGATGGAGTCCACCGAGTGCGGCCTCATCTTTGCCAATCTCGTCGACTTCGACACGCAGTTTGGTCACCGCAATTCCGTGTCCGGGTATGCCGAGAATCTCGAGGCGTTCGACCTGCGACTCGTTCACCTGCTGCCGAACCTGCGCGAGCAGGATGTGCTGGTGATCACCGCGGATCACGGCAACGATCCGACGACCCCGAGCACCGATCACTCTCGCGAGTACGTGCCGCTGCTGGTCACCGGTGCCGCGGTCAAAGCGGGCGTCGATCTCGGAACGCGTGAAACATTCGCCGACCTTGGCCAGACAATTGCCGATCTGTTTGGTGTCCCGCCGCTGCCGAATGGCACCAGTTTCCTTTCAGCGATTCTCGACCGATCCGATACGTGATGAAGATCCGCGAGCAACTGGAGCAGCGGGAACGCGAGATTCTCGCGCCCCAGGCGGCCAAGAGTGGCGACACTCGAGGACGCCTGCGGCCTGAAGTGGAGGATCCGATCCGGCCGGCTTTTCAGCGTGACCGCGATCGCATCATTCATTGCAAGGCGTTCCGTCGCCTGAAACACAAGACCCAGGTCTTCTTCGCGCCTACCGGCGACCATTACCGGACGCGTCTGACCCACACCCTCGAGGTATCGCAGATCGCCCGCAGCATCGCCAAAGTGCTTCGGCTGAACGAGGAGCTGACGGAGGCGATCGCGCTCGGCCATGATCTTGGCCACACTCCGTTCGGGCACGCCGGGGAGCGGGTGCTCAGCGACCTGATCCCGGGAGGCTTCAATCACTACGAGCAGAGCCTGCGGATCGTCGATGTCCTCGAACACGACGGAGACGGGCTGAACCTGACGTGGGAAGTGCGCGACGGCATCGCGCGTCACTCGAAGGGCAAGAGCGGTATGCCGGTTGGCGCGGACCCGGCGCATCGGGCGAGCACGATCGAAGGACAGATCGCGCGCGTGGCCGACATCATCGCCTACGTGAACCACGACATAGACGATGCCGTGCGAGCCGGGTTGATGCGGGAATATGATCTGCCGGCGGCGCGGGTGACGGTCCTGGGCCAGTCCTCGTCGGAGCGGATCGGACGGATGGTGACGGATGTCGTGCACCAGACCATCGACGGCGGCATGAGCGAGATTCGTATGAGCGACGCCATTCTCGATGCGACCGTCGGCCTGCGGAGCTTCCTGTTCGAAGCGGTGTACGAGAACGACGTGGCGACGGCGGAGTTCAAGAAAGCCGGCGGCATCCTGGGCGGCTTGTGGGAGAAGGTCAAGGAGAGGCCGCGGGAGTTCCTCGATCCGCGCACGATCGAGAAAGAAGGGATTGACGTGGCGGCGAAGGACTTCCTCGCCGGCATGACCGATCGCTACGCGGTGAATCTCTACGAGCAGCTTTTTATTCCCAAGCCCTGGGTGTCGGTCAGGGGGGATCAATAGGCTCCAGAGGGTTCCAGAGGGGTTCCAGAAGGTTCCAGAGGTTCTGGGTTCGGCTTGGGCCTTCTGAACAGACCGGCCTAGGTTTCCCATGAGCCTTGTCGGCGCTACGACAGCTGTGCCGTGAGGGTGGGCTTCGGTTGGCGCCACACGGACTTCGGACTTCGGATTGCCGACCGGTGGTGGGATCGGGAATTGAGGCATTCCGAACCCAGAACCAATTGGAACCCCAGTGAAAACCGTCTGGAACCGCGAAATTGTGAGTTATAATGACGGGTTCCTGCCCGGCTGGTTCGGGCACGCAGTGCGGACCGGGACAAGTGGTCTCCCCGAGACGCCGATCCACCAGGCCATTGGTCATGTTTGTCGATCTCAACAAGCTGCGCGGTCACCGCGAGCACGTCCAGCGCCGCTTCGAGCCGTCCGCCTTCGATCCGCCGGACGACGATTATCGAGTCGCGGCTCCGGTCGAAGTGGTGATGGACGTCGAGAAGGCTGGCGCCGACACCTTCCGGGTGACGGGTCGAGCGACCGCGGCGCTGGCGCTGCAGTGCGGCCGCTGCCTCGACGATTTCGAGCTGCCCCTGGATGTCCCGTTCGAATTGCGCTACGTGCCGGCGATCATCACGTCGACGGAGCCGGAGCGGGAGATCGCCGAAGACGACCTGACGACGGCCTTCTACAGGGAAGGATCGCTGGATGTAATCGACCTGCTGCGCGAGCAGTTTCAGCTCGCGCTGCCGATGAAGCCGTTGTGCACCGACACGTGCCGCGGTCTGTGCCCCGAATGCGGGGCAAACCTTAATCGCACCGAGTGCGGCTGCGCGCCCAGATGGCAAGACCCCAGGCTGGAAGTGCTGAAGGGGCTGCTGAGGCCCGAGAAGGAGAACTGAACGATGCCCAATCCTAAACGGCGGCACTCGAAGAGCCGCACCGCCAAGCGCCGCACCCACGACGCACTCAAGCCCGTGCAGGTTGGCACCTGCCCCCAGTGCCAGGAGTCCAAGGCGCCGCACCAGGTCTGCGCCAACTGCGGCTTCTACAGGGGGCGCCAGGTCAAGGCTGTCGAGGAAACCTAGCTTCCAGTTTCCGGCTTTCAGCTTCCAGCACGCTGGGAACTGGCGCCGGTTCCTAAGGCTGGCAGCTGACAGCTGGTAGCTGGCAACTTGAGCTTACGTATCGCCATCGACGCCATGGGCGGCGATGACGCACCCGGCAGCATCATCGACGGGGCGCTCGTCGCCGCACGACGCCATCAAGTCGGCCTCCTGCTGGTCGGCGACACCACCCTCATCGAGCGCGAGTTGTCGCGGCACCCCGCTGCAGGGTCTCTCGATCTCCATATCCTTCACACCCCCGATCGGATCGAAATGTCCGAGGGGGCCTCTGCCGCCTTGCGGCGCAAGCCCCGCGCATCGATCAAGCTCGCGGCGGAGGCCGTGCGCGACGGCCGCGCCTCTGCCGTGTTCAGCGCCGGTCATACGGGGGCCTCGGTGATGGCCGTGATGGCCACCTTCGGGCGGCTCGAAGGCGTCGATCGACCGGCCCTCGCCACGCTGATTCCCACACGACTGCAACCCGCCGTCCTCCTCGATTCGGGGGCCAGTGTGGAATGCCGCCCGCAACACCTCGTGCAGTTCGCCATCATGGGGGCCGCCTACGCGCGGATCGCTCTGCGCTGTGCCAATCCCCGAGTCGGGCTCCTGTCGGTCGGCGAGGAGGAAGGCAAGGGGAACGAGCTGACGCGAGGCGCCCATCAGTTGCTGAAAGGTGCCCCCGTGAACTTTGTCGGCAACGTGGAGGGACGGCGCGTGTTCGCCGGCGACGCCGACGTGATCGTTTGCGACGGCTTCACCGGCAATGTGACGCTGAAGACCAGTGAAGGGCTTGTCGAGATGATCGAAGCGCTGCTGCACGCCGAGCTGCAATCGACGTTCGGCATGCGGGTCGGATATCTGCTGTCGGGCCAGGCCTTCCGCCGCTTCCGCAAACGGGTGGACTATTCCGAGTACGGCGGCGCTCCGCTCCTCGGCATGAACGGCATCTGCATCGTCGGCCACGGCCGTTCGTCATCCAAAGCCGTCAGTAACGCAGTGACCATGGCGGTCCGCGCCGTGCGGGAACGGTTGATCGAAGCTCTGGCTGTGGAAACAGCAAACCCTCATGAGCGCCCGCGGCCTGAGCGAGGCGAGTGAAGCCGTGAGGCGGCGCCGCCAAGCGAAAGCTCGCGGGGGTGGGGCCCCGCGAGCAGTGATAAAAGATTGACATGATCGCATTCGTGTTTCCTGGGCAGGGCGCGCAGACAGTCGGGATGGGGAAGACGCTCGCGGATCAGTTTCCCATCTGTCGTGAGGCGTTCGAGGAAGCCGACGCGGCACTCGGGGAGTCTCTCACCGGGCTGTGCTTCGAAGGGCCGGTCGACCGGCTGATGCTGACAGCGAACACCCAGCCCGCGATCCTGGCGATGAGCATCGCGGTCTGGCGGCTCGTGCAGTCGCAGGGTGTGTCGGCCAGTTTCGCGGCGGGCCACAGCCTTGGTGAGTACTCGGCATACGTCGCGGCGGGTACGCTATCCTACGCGGATGCCTTGCGCACGGTACGCCGCAGAGGGCAGTACATGCAGGAGGCCGTGGCCGTCGGCGATGGCGCGATGGCGGCCATTCTGGGGCTGGACGCCGAAGAAGTGGCAGCTGCTTGCGCCGAAGTCGCGGCTGAAACGGGCCGCATCGTGTCGGCGGCAAACCTGAATGCCCCGGGGCAGGTGGTCATTGCGGGCCATACGGACGCGGTGATGCTGGCCGGTGAACGCGCCAAGTCGCGTGGCGCGAAACGGGCGATTGCTCTGGCGGTCAGCGCACCCTTTCACTGCGCGCTGATGAAGCCCGCGGAAGAACGGCTGGCACCCGAACTACGGGCGCTGGCGGCGTCGGACCCGAGGATTCCGGTCATCGCGAACGTGGATGCGGAACCGAAGCGCGACGCATTTGCCGCGATCGAGGCCCTGATCCGCCAGGTTTCCTCTCCGGTGCGGTGGGCAGATGTCGTCAGGCGCCTGGTGGCCGAGGGCGTCACGACCTGTGTGGAGCTCGGCCCCGGCGCCGTCCTCGCGGGGCTGATCAAGAAGATCGACCGGAGCGTGACCGTAGTGAGCATAGAGGACGCCGCCGGACTCGACCAAGCCCTGAGGCAGCTGGGAGCTGGCAGCTGAGTGCGGATTAGGTCTTGCACGCAGCTGATAGCTCGGAGCTGATAGCTGATAGCTTCTACTATGATTGATCTGTCGGGGCGCATCGCACTCGTGACGGGCGCATCGCGCGGCATCGGCAGGGCGATCGCGACGATGCTGGCCGCACGCGGTGCGCATGTCGTCGCTGCCGCGCGGGGTGAGAACGCCAAACCAGTGGCCGATGAGATCGCCGCGTCGGGCGGCAGGAGCGAACACATAACGCTCGATGTGACGGAACCGGGTGGGAACGAGGCGGCGGTCGTCGGCGTGCTCCAGCGGCACGGCCGGATCGACGTCCTTGTCAACAATGCGGGCATCGCGAAAGACCAGTTGATGGTGCGGATGAAGCGCGACGACTGGGACGCGGTGCTCAATACGAACCTGACCGCGGCGTTCGTGCTGACGCAGGCGGTGCTGAAGCCGATGCTGAAGCAACGCGGCGGGCGTATCGTGAATATCAGTTCGGTCGTCGGGCAGGGGGGCAACGCTGGCCAGGCGAATTATGCCGCCTCGAAGGCCGGCATCATCGGGTTCAGCAAGGCTGTCGCGCTGGAAGTTGCCTCGCGCGGCATTACGGTGAACGTCGTGGCCCCGGGTCTGATCGACACGGACATGACGCGAGCCATTACCGAACGCACCCGCGAGGAGTGGGCGTCGAAGATCCCGCTCAAGCGGCTCGGCTCGCCAGGAGACATTGCGGCCGCCGTCTGCTTCCTCGCGTCGGACGAGGCGTCGTATATTACGGGGCAGGTCCTGGCCGTCAATGGCGGAATGTACATGTAGGAGGGGTGAATGGCCGTCGCGGACAAAGTGAAAAGCATCATCGTGGAACAGCTCGGAGTGGACGAAGAAGAAGTGACGCCGGATGCGTCGTTCGTCGACGACCTGGGCGCCGACTCGCTCGACACCGTGGAACTGGTGATGGCGTTCGAAGAGGAGTTCGGGATCGAGATCCCGGATGACGACGCCGAGAAGATCACTCGCGTCAAGGAAGCCGTCGAATACATCGAATCCCACAGCAAGAAGAAGTAGGCGGCGCGGCCGGAACGGCGCGAAAGCGAGTGAAGGCCGCTAGTCGGGGTGCAGGGGCCCCGACGATCCAAGAGATGGAGGCTCCTTGAGCAGGCGAGTCGTCGTGACGGGCGTCGGCATGGTGTCGCCGCTCGGCATCGGCACCGAGGCGAACTGGGAAGCGCTGTGCGCCGGTCAGAGCGGGATCGGACACATCACCCGCTTCGATGCGTCGCAGTTTTCGGCGCGGATCGCAGGCGAGGTGAAGAACTTCGACCCGCTCCGGTTCATCGACAAAAAAGACGTCAAGAAGATGGACGTCTTCATCCAGCTCGCGATCGCGGCGTCCCAGTTCGCCATGGACGACGCGAAGCTGACGATCGCGCCTGACTTCGCGACCCGCACCGGGGTGTTCATCGCCTCGGGGATCGGCGGTTTCAGCACGATCGAGCGCGAGCACAAAGCGCTGCTCGAGGGAGGGCCGCGCCGGATCTCCCCGTTCTTCATCCCCGCCACCATCATCAACCTGGCCGCCGGACAGGTGTCGATCCGCTTCGGCGCCAAGGGCCCCAACTCCGCCACCTGCACCGCCTGTTCGGCCTCGGCGCACGCCATCGGCGATGCCTTCGAGATCATCCGGCGCGACGACGCAGACGTGATGATCGCCGGCGGCTCGGAATCGGCCATCACCCCCATGGGCGTGGGGGGCTTCGCGGCCATGCGCGCGCTGTCGACCCGCAATGACGAGCCGCACCGGGCCAGCCGTCCGTTCGACCGGGACCGCGACGGGTTCATCATGGGCGAAGGCTCCGGTGTGATCATCCTCGAAGAGCTGGAGTTCGCCCGGCGGCGAGGCGCGTCGATCTATGCCGAGCTCGTGGGCTACGGCATGACCGCTGACGCCTATCACATCACGGCGCCTTCCGAGGACGGCGACGGCGGGATGAGAGTCATGCAGATGGCGGTCCGCCAGGCGGGAATCACTCCCGACCAAGTGGATTACATCAATGCGCACGGCACCTCGACGCCGTACAACGACAAGCTCGAGACGCTCGCCATCAAACGCCTCTTCGGCGACCACGCCTACAAGGTCGCCATCTCGTCCACCAAATCGATGACGGGGCACCTGCTCGGCGCCGCCGGTGGCGTCGAGGCCGCCATCTCGGTGCTCGCGATCCGGCATCAGCTCATCCCGCCCACCATCAACTACGAGACGCCAGATCCCGAATGCGATCTCGATTACGTGCCCAACCAGAAACGCGAGGCGAAGATCGATTACGCGCTGTCGAATTCGTTCGGGTTCGGCGGCACTAACGGCGCACTACTCTTCAAGAAGTTCTCGGAATAGTGGCCGCAATTACGTATTGCCTTCGGCGTTCACGACGCCTCGACGCCTCGACGGCTCGACGAGTTCCAATACTTCTGGCCACTCGTCGTGTCGTCACGTCGTCGTGTCGTCGAGTGCGGCGGCAGGCCGTCTCATTCGGTCCCTCAGGAAGTGTTTGTTCATGAAGATTGCTGTCTGCATCAAACAAGTCGTGACCCGCGAGTGGCAGCTGCGAGTCAACGAGCCAAAAACCTGGATCCGCGATCAGGACGCCAGCTTCGAGCTGAACGAGCCTGATGCCTACGCGCTCGAGGAAGCGCTCCGGCAGAAGGAAAAGCACGGCGGGGAAGTCGTCGTCGTATCGGCCGGTCCCGCACGCGCGACGCAGGTGCTTCGTGAAGCGCTGGCACGCGGGGCCGATCGCGCGATCCACGTCGAATCCGATACGCTGGCGGCTGCAGACGCGTTGGTGATCGCCGATGCCCTCGCGTGCGCCATCCGGGAAGAGAAATTCGATCTGGTCCTCACGGGGCTGCAGTCAGATGACCAGGGGTTCGGCCAGGTCGGTGTGGTGCTGGCCGAGAAGCTCGGGATGCCGTCGGCCTCGATCATCATGGAGGTGCAGGCGTCAGAGTCCGGTCTTCGGGTCAAGCGGGAGCTGGAGGCGGGCTGGTTCCAGTGGATCTCGTTGCCGTTGCCGGCGCTCCTGACGATCCAGAGTGGCATCAACCAGCTTCGCTACGCGACGCTCAAGGGGATCATGGCGGCGAAGAAGAAGGAGATCCGAAAGGTCACGGCTTCGGGATCCGCCGCGCCGGCGCAGAAAATCCTTCGCGTGTATTTCCCCGAGAAAGGCAAGAAGACGCAGATGATCCCGGGCTCGGCGACGGAGGCCGCGAAGGCGCTCGTCCAGAAGCTGCGCGATGAAGCCAGGGTGATCGCATGATTCTCGTCATCGCCGAGCAGCGCGAGGGGAAGCTGAATCGCGCATCATGGGAAGCGATGGCCGCCGCGCAGCAGGCCGGCGGGCCGGTTAAAGTGGCGCTGCTGGGATCGGGTGACGAGCCACTGGCTGCCGAACTTGCGGCGGCCGAGGCCGCCGAGGTCATCGTCGTCGATGCGGCAGCGCTCGGCGAGTACACCGCCGATGGCCAGGTGGCGGCACTGGCTATACTGATCGAGCAGGAGCAACCGGGGCACGTGTTCTTCGCGCACACCTACCAGACCCGTGACTTCGCGCCGGTGCTGGCCACGCGGCTCGGTCGTTCGCTGATCACCGACGTGACGGCCATCCGGCAGGAGTCTGGCGCCATGGTGTTCGTGCGCCCTGTCTTTCAAGGGAAATTGAACGCCGACGTCACCGCCGAAGGGCCTGCGCCGCACCTCGTGACCATCCAGATCGGCGCCTACCGTGGCGACGCCGCCGTGCGAGGCGCTTCACCAGCGGCCATACGCAAGGTGGAGATCGCTGTCGACGCGGCTGCCGTCCGTCAGAAGCCCGAGGCGCCATTCAAGGAGGCGAAGCAGGCAGTCGATCTGTCACAGGCGGAACGGATCGTCGCCATCGGACGGGGGATCAAGGGTCAAGAGCACCTGAAGCTGGCGGAAGACCTGGCCAAGGCCATGGGAGCCGAGATCGCCGCGTCACGGCCGATCTGCGATTCCGGCTGGCTCCCGATGGACCGCCAGATCGGCAGCTCGGGTCAAACCGTCGCGCCCAAGCTATACGTCGCGCTCGGTATCTCTGGAGCCATCCAGCACCTGGTCGGCATGAAGGGTTCGAAGACGATCGTCGCCATCAACAAGGACCCCGAAGCGCCGATCTTCGAGATCGCGGATTTCGGGATTGCCGGGGACCTGTTCGAGGTGGTGCCGGCGATGATCGCAGAATTGAACAAGTGACCGAGCCACGGCAAATTTTTCTTCGTGCTCGTCGTGCTGAAGTCCGTGAGACGGAGCGCTGATGGACCGCGAGACTCTCGAGGTAGATGTGCTGATCGTCGGGGGCGGCCCGGCGGGGATGTCCGCTGCCCTGAGGCTCGCCCAGCTGCAGAAGGCGCAAGGGGGCGAACCGCTCGCCATCGCGGTTCTGGAGAAGGCCCGCGAGGCGGGAGCCCACATGCTCTCGGGCGCCATGCTCGATCCTTCGGCGCTGAGGGAACTGATCCCCGACTTCAAAGAGAAAGGGGCCCCGGTCGCGTCAGAGGTGCATCACGAGCACGTCTACTTCCTCACGAAGAATTCGAAGGTCCCGTTCCCGATCACGCCACCGCCGCTGCAGAACCACGGCAACTACGTCATCTCGCTGAACCGCTTCGTGAAGTGGATGAGCGGGCTGGTCGAGGCCGAGGGAATCGACCTGTTCGCGGGGTTTCCGGCGTCCGAGGTGCTCTACGACGGAGACCGCGTCGTCGGCGTACGGACGCGCGACCAGGGCATCGACAAGCACGGGGCGAAGAAATCGACTTTCGAGGCCGGGGTCGAGATCCGCGCCAAGGTCACGATCCTTTGCGATGGCGTCCGCGGCAACCTCACCAAGGCGGTGGTGCGCCGCCTGGCGCTCGACGAGGGGCGGCAGCCGCAACTGTATGCGATCGGCCTCAAGGAGTTGTGGGAGGTGCCGAAGGACCGGATCAAGGCCGGCACCGTGGTCCACACCCTCGGGTACCCGCTGAAGAGGGAGGAGTTCGGCGGCGGGTTCCTCTACGCGATGCCGGATGGGGTCGTCTCGGTCGGTTTCGTCACGGGGCTCGACTACCGCGACCCGATGTTCGATCCGCATCTCACGTTTCAGCACTTCAAACAGCACCCGGCGATCGCCGCCATTCTTCAGGGGGGGCAAATGGTGCGGTACGGCGCAAAGGCGCTGCCCGAGGGTGGCTGGCACACGATTCCCCGCGTCTACGCCGATGGCTTGCTGATCGCAGGCGATGCGGGCGGATTCGTGAACTCGATGCGGCTGAAGGGCATTCACCTGGCGATGCGCACCGGGATGCTGGCGGCCGAGACCGCGTATGAAGCGATCCGCGCGAGGGACACGTCCGCAGCGCGCCTTTGGAAGTACGAGGAGCGCATCGACGCCAGCGAGGTGCGGCGGGAGCTCTACCCGGTCCGCAACGTCCACCAGAGCTTCGGTTACGGACTCGTGCCTGGCCTCATGTATTCGGGTCTGTCGCTCGTGACCGGCGGCTGGTGGCTCAAGGACCCCATGCCGGCGCACGCCGGTTTCGACCGGATGGCAGAGATTGCCGAGTATTACGGTGAGCACAAGCTCGACGTCGATGCCCCCGTCCGTCCTGTGAAGGTCGATCGGCAGCTCACGTTCGACAAACTCACAAACGTTCACCACTCGGGCACGCGCCACACCGAAGACCAGCCATCCCACCTGATCGTCTACGACACGAATATCTGCAGCACGCGCTGCCGGGTCGAGTACGGCAACCCGTGCACGCGCTTCTGCCCGGCGAACGTTTACGAAATGGTGGACGCGGGGGACGGCACGAAAAGGCTGCAGATCAACGCGTCGAACTGCGTGCACTGCAAGACGTGCGACATCATGGATCCGTATCAGGTCATCGACTGGGTGCCGCCAGAAGGGGGCGGCGGCCCTCAATACGACGGCATGTAATCGCGATTGCGGATTGGGGAGTGCGGATTGCGGATCGACGGATTGCCGATGGCTGACTGCTGATTGGTCGTGCCGCTTTCTGCGTCGCGACGGCTGCAGGCTTCGATGATCGGGTTGGCGGCCTACCCTGTGCTCGCCGTGCTCTGCCGCACCTACCGGTGGAAGGTCGCGGGCGCCGAGCACTACGAGGCCGTCACTGAAAGCGGCCGGCATCCGATTCTCGCACTCTGGCACGGGCGTATCCTTCCAGGGCTCCACTATTTCCGTCACCGTGGGATAGTGGTCATCACCAGCCAGAATTTCGATGGCGAATGGATCGCTCGAATCCTTCACCGATTCGGTTTCCGTACCGCGCGAGGGTCGTCATCGCGCGGCGGCGCGCGTGCGCTCGTGCAGTTGCGTCGCGAGCTGGCCGTGGGCAGGGCGGTCGCGTTCACCGTGGACGGCCCGCGCGGGCCGGCCCGCGTCGTGCAGCCCGGAGCGGTGTTCCTCGCCGGAGCCACGGGGCAGCCGATCCTGCCCTACCACATCGAGGCTGCAAGCTACTGGACCCTGAATAGCTGGGACCGCACTCAGATACCGAAGCCCTTCAGCACAGTGGCGCTGGCGATTGGCGCACCGATCGCGGTCGGTTCGACCGACGAGGCGCTTCTGGATCGGAAGAGCGCGGAGGTGTTCAGCGCCTTGGAAGCGCTGGAGCGTCGCGCCCTGGAACTGCTGGACTAGGGCAGGCCACGGGTGGCCTCCGACGACCGGAAGATGAAACACCGATGATACTCATCTCCTCCCCGAGATTCGAAGAGCACGTGACGCCGCCCGGACATCCGGAGAGCCCGGAGCGCGCCCACGTGCTCGATGTAGTGGCTGCCGACTTTCGCAACGGTGGCGGCACGGTTCTCGAGCCCTCGCCCGCTACAGGTGAGCAGCTCGCGCGGGTGCACTCCGGCGCCCACATCGAACGCATCGCGTCGACCGCCGGCAAACCGTCCATGATCGATGCGGATACGTTCACTTCCCCGGAGTCTTACGAGATCGCGCTGCTCGCGGCGGGAGCGGCCGTTCACGCCGCCGAACACGCGATCAACACCGGGGAGCCTGCAGCGGCCTTGGTTCGACCGCCCGGACATCACGCCGAGCGGGACACGGCGATGGGCTTCTGTCTGTTCAACAACATCGCCGTCGCGGCTGCACACGCCTTGACCCTCGGGCGTCAGCGGGTCGCTATCGTGGATGTCGATGTGCACCACGGGAACGGGACACAGGCGATGTTCTACGACGATCCCCGGGTGCTGTATGTCTCCTCGCACCAGTTCCCCTTCTACCCGGGCACCGGTGCCGCGGCTGAAGCCGGGCGCGGCGATGGAGTCGGGTTCACCGTGAACATCCCGCTCGACGCAGGTGCGACGGACGCCGACTACGACCTGGTGTATCGCGAGATCGCCGTGCCGGTGCTGGCGGAGTTCGCGCCGCAACTGACCCTGATCTCGGCGGGCTTCGACGCTCACGAAGCGGATCCCCTGGCGTCGATGCGCATGACGACGACCGGTTATGGGCAGATCCTGGCGCGGCTCCGTCGTGCGGTGGCGGGGACTGGCGGCTTTGCCCTGGTCACGGAAGGGGGCTACGACCTGCCCGCACTTCGAGAGTGCCTCGAAGTGATGATTCAGGTGACCGCGAACGATACCGGGTCCACTGCCGCGCATCTCGTCGCCGGTGCGAGCCCGACTCCACGCGGCGAGCGCTCGATCCGGGCGGTCCGGAGCGTCCAGTCCGCGTTTTGGCGTGGACTATAATTCAAGAATAGTGGCGGATTACAAGCCCCAGAGCATCGAGAAGAAGTGGCAGGAACGCTGGCGCGACTCACGCGCATTCGAAGTCACCGAAGACCCGAAGAAGCCGAAGTTCTATTGCCTGGAAATGTTCGCCTACCCCTCCGGTCACGCGCACGTCGGACACGTCCGCAACTACATGATCGGCGACGTGGTGGCGCGTATGAAGCGGATGCGCGGCTTCAACGTGCTGCATCCGTTCGGCTGGGATGCCTTCGGGGTGCCGGCCGAGAACGCGGCCATCAAGAACGGCACGCACCCCGAGACCTGGACGCTCGAGAACATCGCCCACATGAAAGGGCAGCTCCAGCGGATCGGCATCAGCTACGCGTGGGAACGCGAGCTCGCCACCTGCCTGCCCGAGTATTACAAATGGAACCAGTGGGTGTTCCTCAAGATGCTCGAGCGGGACCTCGCGTACAAGCGGCGGTCGAGCGTCAACTGGTGCCCGAGCTGTAAAACCGTCCTCGCCAACGAACAGGTCATCAACGGCGCCTGCTGGCGCTGCGGCACCACCGTCAGCACCCGCGAGCTTGAACAGTGGTTCTTCCGGATCACCAATTACGCGGACGATCTCCTCGCGGGCGCGGAATTACTCCATGGCTGGCCCGAGAAGGTCCTGACCATGCAGCGCAACTGGATCGGCAGGTCGACTGGCGCTCGGCTGACATTCGAC
>JACDBQ010000872.1 GCA_013694845.1 Acidobacteriota bacterium | reverse complement strand
ATCTTTGGACGCATGCAGTGCAGAAACCTTCCGACAGCCCAGGCGTGCGATTGATTAACGCCGTGCGGCGCGGGCGTATAAGGGGCCGCAAGATTACGTGTAGTCGCCTGCTCGTTACCAATGGCGAGAGTTCGGGTTGGGCGAGAGTTCGTGAGAGGAAACGACAAGCCCGACGTCGAAGGCCAACAGTGTTCCCCTGTTGGACCAACCTACGCTGTCGCATTCGCCAACGTGGCACTCGAGCGTGGCACCCGCGGTAGGTGGCTGGAAACAGGGGCGCCGCCGGCCCTCAGACGCGCTGCGCGGATGCCGTGCAGGTCCAGCCGATTGCGACCAGAGGAACTGCCGCCGAGATCATCAAGCAAAGCCGCGCGATGCGGCGGAGAAATAACCGCAGCATAAACACCCCCGATTGTGAAGCGTATTGCACCTCCGGTCGACCGAGGTTGCAAGTGAATTGTGTCTTTCTCCGCGCCGTTGCTGGACGTGCGCGGTCGCCAAGCGGACTGCAGAGGGAGCGTTCCTCATCCGCGTATCCGACCGACGCGATCAAGGAAGGCGTTCGAATATGGCCGAAGTGAAAGTATTCCACGACCGGGAAGGGCAGACGCTGGCGGTCTGGTTCACAGACCCGTCGCTGGAGTACGTGTCCGAAGAGACCGGCGATGAGGTCGTGCTGATGAAGGACCGCACGGGTCGGGTGATTGGCTTCGAGAAACTCAACTTCTCAGTCCCCGAATCCGACTCCGTGCACGTGGCGTTGGAGACGGCGCCCGCTTGAACGTCGCGACCCCCGCCGCCGTCTCCAAAATATCTCCAAGACTCCGGTAGAATACGGAGGACTGGCGGGGACTCTTGCGGACGACACGAAGCTTGTAACCAGTTGGAACTTGAATCCTTAGCACCAGAAGTTGCGCGCCGTCAACCATTTAGAAAAGCGCGGTCGTAGGGTTCGAGTCCCGTCGACCCCGCCATTTTGACCGTAGAAGCCGCTCAGCAATGAGCGGCTTTTTGCGTCGTGCCAGGGCTCGTCGGGGATAATCCGGTCATGCCACGCCCGAGCGCTGTCGCCAGCCGGACCGCATGACCGCACCGCCCCCGCCTTCACGCGCGCAGTCGCTGGACCCGCCGATCGACCGCTCACAGTCCGTGTTCCCGCGGCGTCTCTTCGTCATAGCCGTCCTGACGATCGGGTTGATGGCGAGAGCCGCGACCTACCGGTCGCCGCTCTTCGACTTCCATGCCTGGCGGCAGGCGGACACCGCAGCCATCGCTCGCAACTTTGTCGAAGAACGGTTCAACCCGCTGTATCCGCAAGTCGATTCCCGGGGCGCGCAGCCTGTGGGTTACGTTGCCACGGGCTTCGAACTGCACGCCTTCATGGTCGCCCTGCTGTCCACCATCTTCGGTTTCTCGCCGGCGCTCGGTCGCCTGCTCAACGTCGCGCTCTTCCCGCTGGCGGCGCTGCTCATCGCCGGATTCGTGCGGGTGCGCTACGGCGAGCCCGAGAGTCTCGTGGCGCTCTTCATCTTTGCGCTGGGTCTCCCGCTGACGATGTTCGTGGACCGCGCGTTCATGAACGAGTCGATGCTGTGCCTTCTGTCGATCATCTGCCTCTGGTCGGCGCAGTCGTTCTGCCAGCGATTGCGAACCGGAGATTTCGCCCTTCTGGTCGTCGGATTCGCATTGATCGCCATCGTGAAGCCCACCTACCTGATTGTCGGGGCACCGGTTGCGGGACTGTTCGTCGAGAGATTCGGCACGGCGGGCCTGATCCGATGGCAGTTGTGGGCCGTCGGCATCGTGGCGGCTTCGGCCGGTGCCCTCTGGTTCTCGCACGCTCGCGATCTGTATGAAGCGACCGGCCTGTCGTTCGGCTTCGGCAACAAATTGATGGCGAGCGAAGTACTGAGCTCGCCTGATTACCCGCCCAAACTGGCCCGGCGGATCTTGCAGGACATTCTCGGCCCGGTGGGAGTGCTGTTCGCGCCTGCGGGTCTCATCGCGGCCCTTCGGCGCGGCCGGCACGCGGAGTCGTGGGGTGTGCTGGCGTTTGTCGGTTACCTCGTGGTCGTTGCCGCGGGCAACTTCCATCACAACTACTACCAGTTGCCGATGGTGCCGATCGGGACGGTGTTGACCAGCGTCGGCGTCGTCGCGGCCGTCAGGTGGTTCAACCAGCGGTACTCGTGGCAGCCGGGCAGCGCGGCGACTGCCTACGCCGCGATTCTCTGGGTTGCGGCGAGCAGCACGTTCGTTCGCAACGTGAGCGCTCACAACTGGTACGAGCTGGACCACTCTCGCATGAGGGTGTGTGAGGATCTCAAACCCCTGCTCTCGGAATCGGACCGCGTCGTGTTCGTGAACGACCCGAGCCCTGACATTCTCTTCTGTCTCGATCGGAAAGGCTGGTTACTGAATGATCCCAGAACGACGGTCGAGGACGTTCAGGGCCTGGCGGCCGCCGGCGCATCAGTCGTCGTCCTTCACCGCTCGGACCGCTCGCTGACCGGCTTCGCAACGGCGGGGCAGCAGCTGGTCGAGACGCCAGACTTTATTGCCTACAGGTTGCGGGCAGGCAGGTGATTGCTAGCCGGGGTGTTTCTTGAACCTGAAGGTCACAGGCTTCTGCTTCTCGCTTCCGCTGATGACCGCTTCCAGCGTGCCATCCGCACCGAGCGTGTAGCGGATCATCCTCGGAAAATCGTGCGCCGGGTTTTCGAATATCAGGCTGCTCGGCTCGATCTTCGTCAGCGCGAAGTCGGTCGCCGGCTGTCTGCCGTTCGGCATCGCCTGGTAGACCAGGCCCGCGTCCCGTTCCACGATGCAGATAAACTCGAACGCGTTCATGACGCCGCCGCGGATCGTGCGAGCCACGGCGAGCATCGAGCCACCGGCCGGCGGTGTCCAGCGCTCTTCGAACGTGCTGGTGCCGGTCGTTCCGATCCAGGTGCCGCCGAGCCATTCCAGCTGCCCGATCCTGGCCGCGAGACGAAGTGCACTGCTCGTGGAAGGGAAGGCTGCGGCGCCGGTTTTCCGGTAGAGCGTGGTGACCGTCCTGGGCTCGATCATGCCCGGGTTGCGGAAGGTCATCTCGACCGCCATCGTGTCCGGGGCGCGTAGCCTGAAGATGGTCTTGACGTCCATCTTCGTCGGGGTGACGGCCCCTGGCGGCAGGGAGCCGACAAGCGTGGTCCGCAGTCCATCCTCCAGCCAGCCGGCCGTCCATACGGACTGTGCATCTCCCTCACAGAGACGGCCGGGCGTGACGCATCCTCTCGATGGATCGCAAAGCCGGAGCCGAACGCTCGCTGGCCGGACGCTCGCCGTCGATGATGTGTCTCGACGGCTGGCGCGGGCGCGTCGTGTCGATCGACGCACTTGCCGGCCAGGCGTCCATCAGCCGCCGGCATCTCGAGCGCCGGTTTCAGGCCGCTGTCGGGATCTCCCCCAAGCGCCTCGCCCGGATCATCCGATTCCAGACAGCGCTTCACGTCCTCGGGGAGGCGGATCCCCGGCGGCGGGGAGCGGCGACGGCCGCCGCCTGCGGCTTTGCCGACCAGTCCCACTTCATTCGCGAGTTTCGCGAGCTCGCCGGGTGCTCCCCAGCCGAACACCTGCTGCGACAGGGCGACATGACCGGGTTCTTCATCACCGGCAACCGGCACTCGCCACAAACCGACTGACAGCTTCCAGCTCCCAGCTGCCAGCTGGAAGCCGGAGACCAAAAAGCTCAGAGCTGGAAGCTGGAAGCTGGAAGCTGGAACCCCAAGTTGTCAGCCTAGAGCCGCTCTATCTGCCGCCGAAGCAGCCGGCGTTCCGGTTCGCTGCAGGGAAGTCGCAACGCTGCTTCGAGCGTGCGCCGTGCGCCGGCGCTCTCCCCCTTGATGGCGAGCAGCCGCCCTTTGAGCGCGGGCAGGAGATAGTAGCTCGCGAGCGCCGCGTGGCCTTCGAGCGCGTCCAGATCCCGCAGCGCCTGGTCGACGCCGTTCACTTTCCAGACCGCGACCACGCGGTTCAGCGCGACGAGTGGAGACGGGTTGATCGCCAGCAGATCGCCGTACGAGCCGAGGATCGATCACGCGATACTTCGCTCGCCGCATGTGACCCGCGTCGGGCGTGGCGAGGTTGGTGGCACGCAGAAACTCGAATTGCATTTCGCTGGTTGCGGCGTCGAAGCGCTCCGCCCGCAGGGTCGGTTGATTCTTCGCCACGCAGTAGTGAGTGAGCAGCAGGTGACGGCCGTCGAGATGATAGGCGCTCATCATGTGACCGCCGCCCGGCATCGCCGGGTTGACGTAGTGTTCGACGAGGACCGTCCC
>JACDBQ010000535.1 GCA_013694845.1 Acidobacteriota bacterium | reverse complement strand
GTACGGGTGCATCACGCGCGACCCGAGCCGCCGTCCAAACTCCTGCGTCTCTTCCATGTCGTGCGAGATGGCCGGATGGCGGATCGCCGTCTGGCCCTCGCGGTGGTAGAACCCGCCTTTCGGCCGCGCAGGATCGATCCACCTGTCGATCCTGTCGTCCATCGCCCGACGGATGGCCGGGTCCGCCGCGATCCAGTCCGGCCGCTCCGCCAGCAGCCGGCGCCGGCGGCGCTGGTGCCAGGCCACCGGGGCGATGTAGTCGAGCGCGGCGCTCGCCAGCGGACGCCCCGCGGTCATCCAAAGCAGCCGCGCGACGTCGGCTGGCCGTGTCAGATTGTTCGACCGCCGCCGCATCTGAAGCAGCCGCCACGCGCCCATGACGTCTCCGCGTTTGAGCTGATCGGCCAGTAGATACGACGAAATCGTCAGCCACTCGTCGCCTCCGCGTCCGGTCAGGATCACCCGCCGGCCGCGCGACGCGGCGTGACGCGCGAGTGTCATGTACGCCGGTGACCAGAGGTTCCACATCGGTTGCGGCCAGCTCGCACTCTGCGACATCGCCGCGCTCAAGAGACCCTGGGGTCCTGCCGCTTCCTCGAACGGCACCATGATCTGTTCCAGCCCGAGCTGCCGCGCAACACCCGCCTGGATCGACTCTTCGTTCGACTCGCCGTCGGGAAAGACCAGCGACAGCGCCAGGGGCGGCTCGACGCCTGCCTCGCGCGCGAGATCCGCCGCCGCGAGCGCCACCGATATCGAATCGACCCCGCCGCTCAATAACACCGCCGGCGAAAGCCCCTGCGTGGACCGATTCACCGCGCGATTCAGCATCGGCTCGAACGCGTCGAGATCCTCCTCGCGGAGCCACTGAACGTCCTCGTCATCAGGCAGCGGATCCCAATACCGGTAGACCGTGGCCGCCGCCCCCTGCAAGGTGATCGCATGGCCGGGCGGCACCCGCTTGACTTCGCGATAGGCCGTATCCTCGACCGCCGGAAACCAGCCGCACAGCCATTCACTCAACGCGACCGCGTCCGGATCCCGCGAGACGCCAGGCTGCGAAGCCAGTACGTCCGGGGAAGCCGAGAGCAGCCAGCCTTCGGATCCGCTGCGCGCGTAGAACAGCGCTCCCAGGCCGATCTGGTCGCGCCCGACCAGGAGCTTCTCCTCCGCCCGGTCCCACGCGAGCACCGCGAATGGGCCGCGCAGCGAACCGAACGCGTCCGCGCCGTGCGACGCGATCAGCCCCAGCACCAGGGCTGCGGCATCGTCCTGGGTCGCCGCGGGATCCAGCTCCGAAGCGTTGGTCAGGAGCCCCGAGAACAGCACGACGTAGCGTTGATCCTCGGCGATTCGAATATCGCTGCCCTCGAGGCGCGCAACCGCGAGGGTCGTCATTCGGGATCGCCACCGTCGGCCCTGGCCCGCGAACCCGAGGTGATCGACGTCCGGGCCGAACGCTACCAGCCAGTCCGCATGCCACACCCCGGTGCGCCCGGCGTCTGCATGCCGCACGGCTCCGCCGGTCGCAACCCGCTCATTCTGCGCGGTCGTCATCCATGGGTCCTTCCTGCAGCAGTCCTTCCCTGGTGAGCTCGGTCACAAGCGCCAGTAATTCCCTTCGCAACCTTTCGCGGTCTATGTCGAACTCACGTTGCAGAGTCGTTTCGATCTCTCCCAGGGTCCTGCCTTCGCCGGCCAGTTCCCAGATCCGCAGCCCGGTGGCATTGACCTCGTAGATCCGATTTGTCTTCAGGTGAACGAGTACACCCGCATCGCCCAGCCTGCTCGAGACCACCTGCGCACTCTGCCGGATGCGGTGTGACCAGCGCGCGTCACCCGCTGCATGCATGTCCGCCATCGTCAAATTGATTGCCTGAGGGTCCGAGCTTAGACACCGGCGTGGCCCCCGTCAACCGAGCTCGGGGTATTCAGGTGACGCTGCGGGTACAACTGTCGCCCTTCTGATACACGGCTTTCAGAAACGCGGCTAATTACAGCGTTGTCATACACTTCTGGTGTCTCAAAGCCGAAGGGGAGTGATGACTGAGGCAACGTGGGACGGTCCCGGCGGATCCTGGATTCACGATCCTGCGAAGCTGGACCGATACGTTGAAACGCCACAGCACAGAGGATTTACACGCCTGACGGCCTCGCCGGCGTTAGACTATCGTGCCTGTCCGGACATCAATGCGACTAGGTTTCGATCTCGATGGCACCGTAGCCGACCTTCAGGGCGCCCTTGCCCGCGAGGCTCGAGCTCTGTTTCCCGGGATCGATCCCGGTACCCTGCCTCGCTCGATCGCCCCTCAGACACCCGGCGCGCCGACTGACGAAACCACCGGCCCGCCAGGGTTCAGCATGTCGTCGCTCTCGTCGCGGCAGCAGCGCGAGTTGTGGGACGTCGCGTGCGCTCGCGTGAACTTCTGGGAGACCCTCGAGGAGATCGAACCAGGATCGCTCGCACGACTCTCGAGCCTCGCGCGGGAGCGACGATGGGAAGTCATCTTTCTGACCAGCCGTCCCGAGACCCGTGGCGACACCGCGCAACTACAGAGCCACCGCTGGCTCACCGCGCGTGGCTTCGAGCTGCCATCCGTCTTCGTGGTGCACGGTTCACGGGGAAAGATCGCGGGGTCGCTCCAGTTGGACGTGCTGGTCGACGATCGTCCGGAGAACTGCCTCGATATCGCGATCGACTCGTCCGCCCGCGCCGTCCTCGTCTGGCGCGGTGGCGAAGACACCGTCCCGGGCAGCGCGCGTCAGCTCGGCATCGGATCGGTCAGCTCCATCGCCGAGTGTCTCGACATCCTGGAGACGCTGGACCGCGCCAACGAAGACGTCAGCATGGT
>JACDBQ010000522.1 GCA_013694845.1 Acidobacteriota bacterium | reverse complement strand
CTGCAGGACGCCGCGATCGAGCACGGGGTGGACACACTGTTGTGGGACGCCCTCAGCGGCACGATTGGCGCGGCCGCGCGGCTTCGTGACGTGCTCGAGCCTCGGGCCCGAGCGGCAGCCGCCCGTGAGCTCTTCGTCCTCCCCGACCTGCAGGGCGCCACCGCTGCGCTCGGGGCCGCCGGCGTTCCCGTCCTGATCACGAAAGGGACGGCGCTCGCCTATACCGCGTACCCGCACGCGTGGTTGCGCCCGCGCACCGATACCGACCTGCTGGTCAGTCGTGCGGACGTCCCGCCCGCGACCCGGGCGCTCGAGAATTGTGGGTATAGGCGCAGCGCGGCGGTCAGTACCGGCGAGCTCGTGAGTCATCAGATTGCGTTCGAGCGGACAGATCCCCACGGCGTTCACCACGTCATCGACCTGCACTGGAAGATCGTGAATCCACAGATCGTCGCCGACGCACTGACGTTCGCCGACTTGTGGAGCGGCGCGCGCGGAGTTCCCGCGCTCGGGGCCGCGGTGCGTGTTCCGTCCCCTGTTGCGAGCATCGCCCTTGGCTGCGTTCACCGTCTGGCTCACCATCAAGGCGACGATCGGCTGATCTGGCTCTACGATCTGAAGCTTCTCGCCAGCTCGCTCGGCGCTGAAGACTGGACGCGATTCGAGGACCTGGCGTGCCGCCAACTTATCGCCGGCTTCTGTCTGGATGGCCTTCGGACCTCACGCGTTCACTTTGCCACCGTGATTCCCGCGACGGTGGAAGACGCGCTCGCGGGCGCCATGCGCGACGAACCGTCGAAGGCCTATGCCGAGGGTCCCGTCAGCAAGCGCGATGTGCTGCTGAGCGACCTTGCGCTCCTCGGGTCCTGGCGCGAGCGCGTGCGCCTGGTGAAGGAGCATGCGTTCCCGTCGCCAGCGTTCATGCAACAACGTTACGGCACCAGCAGGCGGTGGGCGTTGCCCGCGCTGTACGTGCACCGCCTCGTGACCGGGGCTTCCAAGTGGGTCCGTCAATGACATCGACCGTCGTCAATCACACACTGCCTCCAGTCGCAATACCGGCCGCGAAGCGGGCGCTCGACGTGGCGCTCGCAGGAGTGGGTCTCGTGCTCTCGTCACCGGTCTGGGCGTTGCTGGCGGCGGTGATCAGACTCGAGGACGGCGGGCCGGTCTTCTTCAGCCAGGAACGCGCGGGCGAAGGTGGACGCGTGTTTCGGGTCTGGAAGTTCCGCTCGATGATCCCCGACGCCGAGCGCCACGTCGGGGCGATCCAGGCGACCGAAGGGGACCCCCGTGTCACGCGGATCGGCCGCCTGATGCGAGCGACCGCGATGGACGAGCTGCCGCAACTCTGGAGCATCTTCGTCGGAGACATGAGCTTCGTCGGACCACGCGCCCTTCGGCCGGGTGAGATCGAAGTGCTCGGCAACGGTTGCCTCGAGGCACTGGAAGACGTGCCGGGCTACGACCACCGGAGCCGTGTCCGCCCCGGTCTGACGGGGATCGCCCAGATCTACGCGCCGCGCGACGTGCCGCGCCGTGACAAGTTCCGCTACGACCGGATCTACGTCGAGCGACAGAGCTTCTGGCTGGACGTCAAGCTGATCGCGACTTCCTTCTGGATCACGTTCCGTGGGCGCTGGGAAGCGCGGTCGAGCAAGTTGTGAGTCCCGGAGTCACCACACTCCTCAACCCGACCGTCTGGCTGCTCGTCGCGACTGCGCTCGTCGCCCTCGCAGGGGTGTTCCGGCAGCGTGATGCGCGTCAGAGCCTCGAGACCGTCGTTCATTACGCCTGCATGTGGCCGGTGTTGACGCTTCTGGTCGGCATGGCGGCCGCTGGCGTCGGGTCACGCGCGGTGCTCGGCTTTCTCGCCCCCGGCGCCTACGCGGAGGAAGTGATCGCGGCGCGCAGCTTCCTCGATGCGCGACGGCTTTACTCCGCGAATCCTCGACAGGAGCTCGAGGAATGGAGCTCGGGCAGCGGCGCGGCGCGGCTGCCGTGGGCCAGCGTTCCAGGCATTTCTCCCTGCCAGGCAAGCGCGCTCTCGGATCGCGCGCGCTTCTATACGAATCACGCGCACACCCCGATGCTGCTGCTCGCTGGTGTTCCGATCGTCATGGCAAGTGGCGGACACGGCGTCTACGCCACGCTCCTGCTGCTGTCGTTGCTTGCCGTTCTCGCCATGGTCGCGGTGCTGCTCGAGCGGGCCGGGCTCGCATGGCGATCGCGCCCCGCGCTTCTCGTCCTGGCGGCGATTGCCGGGTGGCAGCCGGTGCTCGCCGGTATCCGGCAGGGAGATGCCGTATTGCCTGTCGCGGCCCTGGTCGCGCTCGCCTGGCACCTCGCGGCCCGGCACGTGCGCGGTGGCCGCGCGGGCCTGGCTGCCGGGATCGCCGCGTGCCTTACCGTGCCGGCGATAGGCATCCTTCCCGCGCTGCTGCGAACCTGGCGCCGCGCCGGTACGCTGGCCGTGCTCGTCTTCGTGACCGGCGCGGTGGTGACGATAGGAG
>JACDBQ010000512.1 GCA_013694845.1 Acidobacteriota bacterium | reverse complement strand
ATCCTGACGTGCTCCGGGTTCGTAAGGTGACGGTCGGTGATCGACCGCAGCCGTGCCGGCATGGTCGCGGCGAAAAGCGCCGTCTGCCGTTCTTTGGGCGTGGACTCCAGAATCGTGTCGATGTCCTCGGCAAAGCCCATGTCGAGCATCTCGTCGGCCTCGTCGAGCACGAGCATTGTGACGGCATCGAGGGTGAAGGACTTGCGCCGGATGTGATCGAGCGCCCGGCCCGGGGTCGCGACCACGATGTCGGCGCCGCGCTCCAGCGCCCGGATCTGCTGCATCATCGACGCGCCGCCGTATAACGGCACGACGATCAACCCGGTGCCCCGCGCGTATTTGTGCGTGGCTTCGGCTACCTGCATGGCCAGCTCACGGGTCGGCACCAGCACGATCCCTCGCGTGCGGACGCGCCCGCTCTTCTTGTCCTGCGCGAGCCGGTGGATCATCGGCAAGGCGAATGCGGCGGTCTTCCCGGTGCCGGTTGCGGCCTGCGCCAGAAGATCCTTCCCTGCGAGCAGGAGCGGGATCGTCTCACTCTGGACGGGGGTCGGCTCTTCGTATCCGAGGGCGGTCACCGACTTGAGGAGCGCCTCGCTGAGACCGAGGGCGTTGAAGTCAGTAGGGGCGGGACGCAAGGCGGAAGGCACCCACCATTGTGACACTACCCGGCCTCATCGGGATGGGGAGACTCCCTCGACGTGCAAGGTCTGTCGCACGGCCGGAGCGACCTGGTGCCGAACAGCTCGATCGAACGCATCATCTGTTCATGCGGGATCACGCCGCTGCTCTGCAGTAAGAACCGATCGTGATTGAAGATGCCGTGCTGAAAAACGATCTTGTCAACAATGTCCCGCGGGCTGCCGACGAACAGATGGACTTGATGAACGTTCCGCGACCCGCCATGATCTCGGCGCGGCCACCCGACAGCAGGTCGACCGTGGAAAATTCCTGGAACACGCGCACCGGGTCATCGGAGCTCAGAACGCTGACCGCGCTCGTCAGCCGGATGCGTTTGGTCCGCTGCGACGCGGCCGAAAGGACGACCGCCGGCGCCGACACGAGGTAATCCGGACGATGATGCTCGCCGACACCGAACACATCGAGGCCCACCTGGTCGGCGAGCTCGATCTCGGCCATCAGTTCCCGCATGCGTTGTTCTGCGGGGACGGCGGCGCTGCGTTCGACGAATGTATAGATTCCGAGCTCCATCTGGCTCTGGGCTCTGGGCTAGACCGATCGCAGTGTGGCGAGGGCGGGCGTCCACCGTGCCAGCTCATCGAGCATCACGGTGGCGGACTTGTCGTAAATCTCACCGCCGGCGAACTTCCCGTCCTCCATCAGCTTCGCGACAAACGAGATGGTCACCTGCTCGACGATCGGCACGATTTTGAAGCTGGTGAGCAGCTGCTTGGTCATCTGGACCGACCGGAGCCCTCCCGACACACCGCCATAGCTGACGAATCCCGCGGCCTTGTAATTCCACTCCATGTAGAGGTGATTGAGCGCGTTGACGAGGGCGGGCGGCGAGCCGTGGTTGTATTCCGGCGTCACGATGACGAAGGCGTCGAGGGACTCGACGGTCGCGCTGAATCGCCTGGTCGTCTCCTGGGTATAGTTCTTCAGTCGCGGATGGTTCGGTTCGGAGAGCATTGGCAGGTTCACGGCTTTCAAGTCGACCAGCTCGACCTCGAACCCCGCATGATCCCGGGCGCGAGCGGTGAACCAATCCGCGACCGGCGCACCGACGCGGCCTTCACGTGTGCTGGCAATCACGACTCCCAAACGCGGCATCGTCGCCTCTATTCGAACCCAGTATTCACCGAATGAGCCATCCTGCAGCTCTCAAAGGGTGTCGGGCAGACGGTCCACCTGACGGCACCGTCGGGCGGCAGGTACAGGGTGTGGACCGCGTCTTTCTGCAGGCATCCCGCGGCAAACACCGCGATGGCCAACAATGCTGGAACCGCGAATCTTTTCAACATCTGTGAAAGCCTTCTGCGATCAAGTGGCCGCTCGTCATAATAGTCGTACGACTACGGGAGTCGGGGGCGGCGGGAAGCCAGAGATCGGTTCAGCGCGAAGTCGTCTGAATCACGCGACGAAGAGAAGGTTACGATGACTGACAGAACCATCTGGGAAACCATTAGAACCGAGGGCGCGAACCTCGCGGACCGTCTCGAGAGTCTCATTCGGGAAGGTAACGTCCGGCGTGTCGTCGTGGAGCACCAGGGGAAGACCGTGGCGGAGTTCCCACTGGCTGCCGGAATCATCGGGGCCGTGGTTACGCCCGTCGCCGCCGCGATCGGCGGTCTCGTCGCCATCCTGCAGGACTGCACGATCAAAACGCGAGTCGTGTAGGGCCCGCCGGGTGACGGGCTGCGGCCACGGTTCAGCGCGGGCCGGTCAGCGACGGTGCAACACGGTTACGGTGGGCTGGTCTGCCACGGTTCAACACAGTTAACACGTGCTGGTCGGCCACGGTCGCCACGGGTCTAACACCAGGTGGTCAGCCATGGTGCAACACCGTTCACCCAGGGGCTGGTCGCCTCGAGTCGACTGGGTTAATCACCAGGTGTCAGCCACGGTACCAACACGGCTTACGGTGCGCTGGTCTGCCACGGTTCAACACGGTGCAACACAGTTCACACGCGTTTGGTCGTCCACGGTCGCCACGGGCCTAACACCAGGTGGTCAGCCATGGT
>JACDBQ010000501.1 GCA_013694845.1 Acidobacteriota bacterium | reverse complement strand
ATGCAGGCCTGAAAGGCCTGCGCTACCACCGTGGGCGATGCAGGCTTCAAGGCCTCCACCGTGCGGACGGCGCCTGAACGGCCCGCGCTGCATCGTTGGGCGGTGCACAAGAAAAAGGGCCGGACGTTTCCGTCCGACCCATTCTCTGGCGATGCAGGCCTGAACGGCCTGCGCTACACCTTGCGACGCAGGCCTGGACGGCCTGCGCTACACACTTGCTTAGAACGTGAACCGGAACCCGATCTGGCCGACGCGCTGTTCGGGATTCTGGAAGTCTCCAGAGTATTCGCTCGGCTGGAGGAAGTCCGGGTTGGGCCCACCGCCGACGAGAAGCCGTGACGCCCGTCCGCCGGTAAAACCGGCGGGATTCTTAGCATTGAGGAGGTTGAACACCTCGCCAATGGCTTCGACCCGCGCGTTGCCATAGAGCCGGAAGCTGCGAGAGAGTCGGAGGTTCATCTGTGTCCGACTCGCGCCGCGCCCGCAGTTCCAGGTTTCGCAGTTCCCAATCTCCTTCGGTGCGTTCCCAACGCCGTCGAATGCATATGCCATCGCCGGCAGGTCGTTGCGCTCGCCGTTCCGGTTCGTGTCGAGTCCCTCGATGATCGACACTGGAAGCGCCGAACGGAACAGGAAGATCGGCGCGATGGTGAAACCCTTCACTCGCACGATCGTGGCGACGGACCCCTGGTGCCGCGCATCCGTCCGGCCGGTCGGCCCGAAGACGCGCGGATCATCATAAAGAAGGGTGGCGTCCTGGAGGTTGTTCTGATTCAGCTCGTCGGCCGCATTGCCCATCGTGCTCTTCGCTTCAGAGAGGGTGTAGGTCGCGCTGAAGTCGAACCCGTTCAGCATCCGGCGCTTCAGGCCCAGGATCAGAGCGGTGTACTTGCTCTTGCCCCTGCTCACCGCGGGCCGCGTGCCGGGCGCGTCGGGGGAGATGCCCGTGAACGCGATCCGGCGCGCTCCGGCCAGGTTACCGACCGGCCGGGTGTTGATACGGGGCCGCGTATTGAGGTCGCGTCCATCGTTGCGGACGAAGTCGGCGGTGAAGACCGTGCTCTCCATCAACTGGTGCGACCAGCCGAGCGACGCCTGTCGCGTGTACGGTAGTTCCAGCAGAGGATCCGTGAACTGCCCGAACACCGGAATGGTGCTCGTGTCGGCCTGATTCTGCGACCGGATGTTCGACAGCGGCTGACCCACCCGGTAGAAGCTTCCATCCGGGTTGCGTATACCGGCCTGATCGTCAACGTTCAGCACCGTGCCGAATCCCACACCGGTCGCATCGCTGGCTGCGAACAGCGCGTTCGAGTTCGTATACGCCATGTCGTAGTAGATGCCATAGCCACCACGAATGACGTCACGTCCATTTCCACGAACGTCGTACGCGACGCCGACCCGAGGCTGCCAGTTGTCCTTGTCGTTCTCGGGATCCTGGCCGAAGTTTTCGAGCCCCTTGATGCCTGCCAGGAGCCCCGCGCGCCCCGCGGCCTGCAATTTCACGAAGTTCGCGTTCTTCGACTGATCGAATTGGTAACCGGTGATGTAGTCATAGCGCAACCCGAGATTGACCGTCATCTTGTCGCTGACGCGCCAGTCGTCCTGGATGTAGGCGGCGTACTGCTTCAGTGGAATGTTCGCCGACGCATCGCCGTCGTTCAGTTGCACGACCGAGATCGGCCCATTGCGGTCGTTATTCAGGTGCGTATACTGCACAACACCCTTGCCCGAGTTGAACGTGATGAACAGCCGCGGCTCGTTGATGAAGTTCACGCCGGTCTTGAACTCGTGGCCGAGACCGCCCAGGCCCGAGACGCTCCAGGAGAAGTCGTTCTTGAACTGATACTTCTTCTGCTCGGTCGTTTGCGGAGTGTTCGGGCTCTGTCCGACCGCGACGTCGTTCTGGAACAGCTCGTAAGGATCCTGGCTGTTCGCACTGATGAAGTTCGCGAAGTCAGCGTACTGGAAGATGAACTCGTTCAGCTTCGAACCGCCGAGCACCCAGTTGTGATTGAGGTTGATCGAATTGAAGTTGTTCTTGCTCGTGCCCCAACCGTTGGGCGGCGTCAGCGGACCAGCACCGTATGGTTGCGAGTTCGTATTGCGCCCGTATCGGACCGCGAGGTACTGCGCCGCATTCAAGTTGGCGGTGACCTTGCCCGTTACCAGGTTCTCGCGATACGGCGTGCCGAAGGTGCCGTCCAGTTCAGGGAACAGCCCGAGCGTGGAGACTACCTGGAAGGTGTCCTGCTGCGTCCGTTCGGCAGCAGCGAAATAATGGATCCTGTCCTGAACAATCGGACCGCCGAACGACCCGCCGAACTGATACCGCTTGTAATCCTGCTTGTCGGCGTCGTTCAATGTTTCCGTTTCCGTCTTCGCGTTCATCTGGTCGTCGCGATACAGAGTGAAAAAACTTCCCGCCATGTTGTTCGTGCCGCTCTTCGTGACGATGTTCATCACGCCGCCGTTGCTCCGTCCGTACTCCGCCTTGTAGCGCGAGGTGACGAAGTTGAACTCCTGAATCGCCTCGAGGGGGAACAACTGAAGAAGCCCGCCGACGGTATCATCGTTGTTGTCGCCACCGTCGATCTGGTAGTTCAGGTTACGGCCGTTGCCGCCACCGATCTGGGGCGAGTACTGCGTGCTCTTGGTGGGATCCGAGTGGAAGCCGAGGCCCACACCGGGAATCGTCGCCGCCAGGTTCGCGAACTGCCGCCCGTTGAGCGGCAGGTTCTCGACCCTGCCAAGGTCGACGACGCCACCTACCGAGGAGGACGTGGTTTCGATCAGGGGAGTCTCACCGGTGACGGTCACGGTTTCACTGAGGGTCGCGACCTTCATCGGCACCTCGAGTGACATGGTCTGACCGACGTTGAGCACCAGGCCCTTGCTTTCGTACCGGCTGAAGCCCTGGAGCTCCGCGGTCAAGTCGTAGGTGCCTACCGGCAACGCGGTGAGCCGGTAGACGCCTTCACCGTCCGACACATCGCTGCGGACGAAGCCGGTCTGAGTATTTTTGCCGGTGACCGTGACGCCCGGAACGGCAGACCCCTGCGCGTCCACGATACGTCCGGTGATGGTGCCCGTGGTTTGCTGTGCGGCGGCAGTGCTCGCCATCGCGCATGCCAATACCAAGGCAGCGAGGATGATCCTCTTCATTCTGTCTGACCTCCCGAACTGGGTTGAATTAACGCACTTCCTTGACGAGCAAACTTAAAGCCGTGACTGAGCGGGTGGTGGGCAAGTTGTAAGTGCTTGTTACCGTGTAAGTTAACGCGGTGTTGGTGGTGGGATGAATGACCGCGAATCCAAACAAATGGATTTAAGACGAGCCGCGATACACCATATTGAACAAAAAAGGCCGTGAGCCTCGACGCCCACGGCCTTTTCACCAGCGCGGTGCTGGGTAATCAGAAGCTGAAACGGAAGCCGACCTGACCCGCGCGCTGCTCCGGCTGCCGGAAGTCTCCCGCGAAGGCGTTAGGCTGCATGGCTCCGCACTTCAAGGGCTTGGTCGGTTGACGGATGGCGTGACGAATTACTGAATCGCGCGCAGGAGGCGCTCTACTTCGGCACGCTGCGGCGACGTGGCAGGCAGGCGTCGCAGCAGCTCGCGTGCTTCGTTTGCGGCCTCGGTCCGTCGGCCTGTCCGGGCGAACGCGATCGCGAGGCCGAAGCGCGCCTGGTGTAATTCAGGATCCGTCGTCAGGGCGCGCTGCAGCGGATTGATGGCCGCCTCCGGCGTCCCGCCATCCGAGAGCATCAAGCCGAGATTCGCGAGCACCACGGGATTCCCGGGTTCGGTCGCGTCGGCTGCCCGCAGCGTCGCGGTCGCACCGGTAAAGTCGCGCCCCGCTGCCTGGCACCCCGCCAGCCCCAGGTGCGCATCCGCGGAGGGATACCCGGCCTCGATCGCGGCGCGGAAACGTGGCAGCGCCCGCGCGCACCGGTTCGACTCGAGCAGCACGTAGCCAAGCCGGAGATTGGCCAGTGGATTGCGCGGATCGTCCTCGAGAATGCGGAGTAGCATCCGCTCGAGGGCGGGGCCGTGCAGTTCGCCGGAGGTGACCTGGGCGATCCGCGCCGCCACGGCACGACGATCCTTCGGATCCGGCCGGGTCGCACCAGATCGACCACCGGATACGTATCCAAGCGCCTGCAGCCGCGCCGCGGTCTCGCGGTCGGTCGTTCGGCCGGCCGGCAGCGCTGTCCCCGAGTAACGATCCGTTTCCGCCTGCATCGCTGTGGCGCGCTGGCGCTCGCCGCCGAGGGCGTTGATCGATTCGGCTGCGTCGGTCGCCACTCGGTACAGCTCCGGCCTGGGCGCCGCGATGTACTTCCATCCGCCGGTCCGTACTGCCCGCAGCGGGCTCCAGCCGAAGTCCAGCAGTGGGGCGAAGGATTCGGCGTAGAGCGTGCGTCCGGCCAGCGCCGTACCGGCGAGGGCAGGTCCGAGATCCACCCCGTCGGCGTCGAATGCTCCCGCCCCGAGCAGACGCATGACGGTCGGGGCGAGGTCGACGAGGCTCACGGGGACGTCGACCGTTCGGTGGGCGATGCCCGGACCGGCAAGTATCAGCGGCACGCGCAGGGTCGTGTCGTACACGAACACGCTGTGCGCGATCTCGCCGTGCTCTCCGAAAGCTTCGCCGTGATCCGAGGTGAACGCCACGATCGTCGAGTCGCGCGCTCCTCCGAGGGCGTCGGTCAATCGAGCCACCTGGCGATCGGCTTCCCTGATCTCGTCGGCGTAACGTGCCTGCGCCGGCCGGCCACCGCGCGCGTCCCCATACGGGGCATGCGGCTCGAACAAGTGGACCCAGAGAAAGAACCGCTCGCTGCGATGCTGCTCGAGCCAGCCGACCGCTTCGTCCACCACCACCCGGCCGGCGCGCTCGTTCGCCGGCCGTCCGTCGGGCCCCCGGGGCATGGTGTCACCGTAGGTCTGAAAGCCCTTGATCAGGCCAAAGCGCCGGTCGAGAGGGAACGCCGCGACGAACGCCCCTGTCACCAGACCTGCCCGGGAGAGCGACCCGGCGATCGTGGGGACGGCCAGGTCGACCCGCATGCCGTTGTGCCGCGCGCCGTGCCCGGCCGGATAGCGCCCGGTCAGCAAGCTCGCGTGCGAGGTCAGCGTGATCGGCGCGACGGAGAATGCGTTGGTGAACAGAGCGCCGCGCGCCGCCAGGGCGTCGATCGCCGGGGTCCGGGCCGAGACGTCGCCATACGCTCCAACGCGGTCGGCGCGGAGGGTGTCGACGGTGATCAGGAGCAGGCTGGGTGGGGCTGCGGCCCGCGGAGGGTCGCTCGGCGGTGAGTCGCGGCAGGCGATCGATACCAGGAACAGGACCCCGGCGATACAGGCGCGACGCACGACCGCAGTATAAAGGGTCGTGACGACGAACATCCTTCACGTGCTGAACGGCGATGCGGCGCGGCACCCGCTCGAGGCCTCCGGCGCCCCCGGCGACTTCACGATCTGGGCGGACCCGTTGCACGACGGCCCGGTACCCGGAGGACTCGACGACGACCAGCTCCGCCAGGTGCGGGCCAGGCACCTGGCCGATGGCGTCGGCGAACATGAAGCGGACGTGCTGCGGACGCTGCGGGACTGGGATGCGGCGCTCGCCCGTTGGGAAACATATGACGAGGTCGTCTTCTGGTTCGAGCACGACCTGTTCGATCAGCTCATTCTGATCCGGCATCTCGACTGGCTCTCGCGGATAGCCCCATCGGCACGCCGGTTTTCCCTCATCTGCATCGGGGAGCATCCGGACGTGCCCGAGTTCAGCGGCCTCGGCCGGTTGTCGCCGGCGCAGATGCTGGCGCTGCTTCCGGCGCGCCAGCCTCTCACCGTAACGCAGGTGGGTGCCGGCAGCACTGCCTGGGCGGCGTTTCGCGCGGACGATCCGACCGTCCTCGAGAGGTGGATCCAGGCGCAGGATCCGACGGTGCTCCCTTTTCTGCCAGTGGCGCTGACCCGACACCTAGACGAACTTCCCGGTCTTGACGACGGACTCTCGCGCAGCGAGCGCCAGGCCCTGCGCGCTCTAGCCGCTGGCGCCTTCACCTTCAGCGACATATTCCGTGCGACCCAGCGCATGGAGGCGCGGGTGTTCATGGGCGACCTGAGTTTCCGCAGGATCCTGCGGTCGCTGGCCAGCGGTGTCACACCATTGCTCGAGAGTGCCGACGACCGGTTTGGGTTGACGGCTGCCGGGCACGAAATGCTCGCCGGCCGAGCAGACAACGTTGGTCTGAACGGGATCGATCGCTGGATGGGAGGCGTGCATCTCACGACGCACCGCCTGTGGCGGTGGGACGGGAAAGTCTCGCAATTCTGAATGCTGAATGATGAGTGCTGAATTAACGCGGCCATGCGGAAGTTCAAATTTGAGCCTTACTTCAACATTCAGAATTCTGCACTCAGCATTGCTTGACGCTACTCGTTGCGCAGAGCGGCCATCGGATCGACCGCCAAGGCGCGTCGCGCCGGGATGTAGGTGGCGAGCAGCGCCACGCTGGTGAACAGGGCCGACGTCAGGCCGAACGTCAGTGGATCCACGCCGCTGATGCCGTAGAGCAGGCTCTTGATCAGCTGTGCACCGGCGCGGCGGCCACGCACAACCCGATCCCCACGCCCACGGCCGCCAGGATTACGCCTTGCTTCAGGATGAGCCGGAGTACGTCGCGACGTTCCGCGCCGAGCGCGATCCGGATGCCGATCTCGCGCCGGCGTCGGTTGACCGCATACGAGGTCACGCCGTAGATGCCGATCGCCGCGAGAAGCAGACCGACGATGCCCAGTGTGCCGGCGAGCGCGGCCGCGATGCGCTGGGGGATCGTACCGAGCGCCGTCACGTCAGACAGGGTGAGCGCCTCGGTGACGGGCAGATTCGCATTCATCGCCCGGATGAGGCTGCGAACCTCCGGAATCACGGAGGCGCCTGACGTCTTGACGACCAGGTTCGTCCGAGCGCTGGGCGAGCGGGATGTAGATATAGGGTGCGGCCGGCTCCGCAATCGACATCATCCGCGCGTCGGCTGCCACGCCGACGACCGTGACCGCGATCGTCCCGGACTTGGGCCCGTCCGCTTCCATCCGGCGTCCGAGCGGGTCCAGGTTCGGGCAGGCCGCCCGCGCAAATGCCTCGTTCACGATCGCCACCGGCGCCGAGGTCGCCGTGTCGCGCTCATCGAAATCCCTCCCTCGCACGAGGGCCAGCCCCAGGGCGCTGAACAACCGAGGCTCGACGATGTTCCAATCAGCATCGAATTTCCCCTGGGGATTTGCCCCCGGGGCGCCCGGGATCTTCAGGGACCCGAACCCCATGCGGCCGCCATCGAGCGGCAGATCGGCGGATGCTGACGCAGCCTGCACCCCCGGCAGTGGGCGGATGCGCCCGAGCAGCTCCCGCACGAATGCCCGTCCAGCGTCCCGCTGGTAGCGTGCCAGGGACAGATCCAGGGACACGACGTCCACGTTCCGGTGATCCAATCCGGTCGGCACGCTGGCCGCATGATCGAGCGCGCGCATGAAGAGACCGGCGGCGATCACCAGCACCAGCGAGAGCGTGACCTGGCCGACCACGAAGACGTTGCGCAGACGAAGACGCGCCGACCCGCCGTCGAAGGAATCGGTTCTCAGCGAGGGCACGAGGTTCGTGCGGCGTGCCTGCATCGCCGGCGCCAGGCCGCACAGGACGGCGGCGACCAGCGATATCAGCGCCGTGAACGTGAGGACACGCCAATCGGTCTGGATCGACACCGCGATCGGCACCGGCAGCTGCGGCAGCACCGACAGCAACAGCGCGGTGAGCCACCGGGACAGGATCAGGCCGGCGACGCCGCCCAGCAGAAACAACACCGCCGTCTCGGTCAGCAGCTGACGGGCGATCCGCCAGGGCTCCGCGCCGATGGCGACCCGCACGGCGATCTCGCGCGACCATGCCGCCCCACGGGTCAGCAGCATCCCGGCGAGGTTGACACGCGCGATGAGGAGCAGCAGGGTGACGATTCCCATCAGCAGCCCGAGGAAGGTGGCTACCATCCCGATCATCCCCGGAACCACCGCGAGGGGCGCGGCCCGAAACGCATCTGCTCGTTGATGTCCGGGTGCTCCCGTTCGAGCGCGGCCCCGATGGCCTCCAGTTCCGCGTTCGCCTGCGCGATGTCGACCCCGTCCTTCAGGCGTCCACCCATGAACAGCCAGGTCGAGCGTCGTGACGTGAAAAGGGACGCGTTCCGGCTCGGCATGGCCTCGATGAGCATCGTGACCAGTACCCAGAGATCCCCCTTGAGGGTGGTTCCCTGGAATCCCGGCGGCCCACACCGACGACCGCGAACGGAGCGCCGTTAATCGTTACCTGCCGGCCCGCAATGGCCGGGTCCGCGGCAAAACGCCGGGTCCAGAGGTCGAAGCTGAGCGCCGCGACGGGATGGGCGCCGATCGCGCTGTCATCCTCAGGCCGGAGCAGTCGGCCGAGATGCGGCACCGTTCCCAGCACCGTGAAGTAGTTCGCCGTGACGACCGAGCCGTAGGTGCGTTCGGCCCCTCCGTCGCCGCCCAGGCTCATGGGAGTGGGCTCGATCTCGTGCGCGTAAATCCCGGTGAACGAGTCGCGCGGTCGCGGACGTCGGCGTAGTTCGGAAACGAGACGGTATCGAAGGTTGCCCCGCGACTGGACCTGCCGATGTCGGCCAGGTGGTCCGGTTGCGTCAGCCCGGGCATGGGCCGCAGCAGCATCGCACTCCCGACCGAGACGATCGTCGTATTCGCGCCGATCCCGATGGCCAGCGACAGGGCGGCGGTGGCGGTGAAGAGAGGGCTCTTGCGCAGCAGGCGCAGGGCGAACCGGATGTCGTGGAGCCAGCTGTCGACCATGGGGACCTCAGGATGTACGAACGCCTTCGTATACTACGCGCGATCGGGATCGCCGGTTCCGATGGCGCGCATGTTGCGAGTCGATCCGCCTCAAGGAGGCCGCATCATCATGGCAAACGACCAAGACGACGACCTGGATCTCGACGACACGAGCGAGGACGAACAGGACGCGATCGGCAATGAGGAAGACGCCGGTATGGAGGGTGAGGGGCAGGAG
>JACDBQ010000868.1 GCA_013694845.1 Acidobacteriota bacterium | reverse complement strand
CCATGAGCGGAGTCGTTATACGGTGCCCCAGCTGCGGAACGACGCAGAGCCATCCGGGCGAGTGCGATGCCTGCTCGGAGGGGGAGGTTCGGTATTTCTGCAGCAACCACAGCCCGGGACTCTGGCTCGACGGGCAGGTGTGTACGAAGTGCGGAGCGAGATTGGGAGAATCTCGTCCCGAACCGGTACCGGTCCCGGCACGGGAGGCGCGCCCGCCAGTCAATCGGTCACCCGCTCGGGACGCCGAGCCTCCCCGCAGGGACATCCGGAGACCGTCACCGAGGCCCGCGGATCCCGAGGAGACTCCGGTCACGCCATCGCTGTCGGACCTGCTTGCCGAGCTGTCGGAGGAGCGGGAGCGCACGCGCACCCGAATAGAAGACGTGCCGTCGCGAGAGCCGATCACCAGTGCCACCCGTCGGTCAATCCCGGTCATGGGCTGTTTCCTGAGACTCATACTCCTCGTGCTCCTGTTGATTGCCCTGGTCATCGGCGGATTGTCTTTCGTAATCGGCGGTGTTTTTTAGTGATTCAGCCAAGTCGGTCCAGGCGACACGAGATTGGGGCCCATTGACGTGCCTCGCGTCAACAATCAGGAATCGGTCCGGTGGCGGCTCAATGCGACGACCGGAACTGCAGCGGCGGCAGGTCTCGTCGCCGATAGACGGAAATGTTCGGGCCGGGACGTTCAATGGTCGTAAAGCGGGTGAATGGAAGGAAGAACGCATCCTGCAGATCGTAGACGGCCGCACGGGCGCGTCCACGCGTGCCGCGGACGTTGTAGACAAGCACGTATTCGGACTGCGCGAGCACGCGCAACCCCGGTGGGATCGACGCGTAGGCCGAGACCGGCGAGTCGTGCAGGACGAGCCAGTCGGGTGTGCGGCCATCCGGATCCCCGAAAGAGTTCGCCGCCGGATCGTAGAACCACCGATGAAACCCGGCGCGCCACAGGTCCAGTTGCGTGTAGTTGCTCCCGGCGTCGTGTAACGAGTCCTCCGGCTGAAGCCGGGATTCGAGCCACTGCCCCGCCAGGACCCGGGTGTCGGTACGCGCGAGCAGCAGGTCGAACCACACGCAGTGCACGAGCGCCGGTCCGGCAGTCACCAGGATCAACGCTCCGGTCACGACGACTTGCCGGCCGCCGAGCCTCGACGCGAGCCAGGTCCCGGCATGCGAGACCCCCACAGCAGCCGAGAGGCAGGCCAGCGGCACGAGCGGCAGGATGTAACGAAAGAACACCGTATAGCCACTGCCGATCACGAGATAGAAACCGGCGGCGAACGCGCCGAGCACGAACGCAGCGCGTCTGTAGTACCGCGCGAACGGGATCACTCCAAGAACGGCCGCTATCGCGACTGTCAGGCCGACACCATGGGGCAGTGACTGCGTCAGGTGGTAGATCCACCCGCGCCCGAGGTTGACGGCGCCGTGTCCTTCCGACAGGTGCGTCGCATCGAACCGCAGATCACGCACAAACAGCTCGTGGTCCAGGATCGCGTAGGGCGTCGCGACGAAAAAGCCGGCGAGGAGCGCCGCACCGTAGGCAAGCGACGGCATCCAGGCACGCCAGGAGAGGGCAAGCCGAGGAGACCGGACGAACCACGACACTTGGGCGGCCGCCATCGACGCGGCAACCGCCGCGCCACTGTATTTGGTCGAGGCCGCCAACCCGCCTGCGAGGCCGGCGACGGCACACCACAACGTCGCGCCCTTCGGAATCACCTCGTCGTCAGGGCTGCAGACTCCGCGAAGCAGGTGGGCGAGCGAGGTGACGACCAGGAGCGTCATCAGCACGTCGGTCATGGCGAAATGTGATTCGCGGACGTGCAGGATGGCGACCGCCAGGAAAGCGGCGGCGAGGAGCGCCGTCCCCTCCGTGGTCACCCGGCGCGCCAGCTGAAACAAGACCACGATCGTCGCGGTGCCGGCGAGCGCGACGACACCGCGGGCGAGCAGGACGTTGTCGGCAAAAGTGAGCTCTCGTGCGTCACCCACCAGTCCGTGCACCGCCCGAGCGGTCCACAGGGCCATCGCGAACAGGTAGAACGTCAGCGAGGGCCAGTGAAAGAACCGCGGGTTCAGCTGTCCGTCGATGACTTCGACCGCCTTGCCGAGCGCGGTTTCTTCATCAGGACGCGCCTGGGGATACGGCAGGCCGAACCAGATCGGGAAGAGACGCAGGGCTGCGCCGGCGAACACGATGATGATCAGCCAGCGCCTGGTCGCAGGCTGCATGCCCGACCATTGTAGGTCGCGACCCGGCGAGCGTCCTACTGGAGCGGCGGCGCCGGAAGGGTGACGCGGAAACATGAGCCCTGGTCGCGACCGTCGCTCGAAGCCGAGACCTGGCCGCCGTGGGCAGCGACCAGCTGCCGCACGATCGCGAGACCCAGGCCGGCGCCACCCGTGGCGCGCGTGCGCGAGCCGTCGGTGCGGTAGAAACGGTCGAACACGTGGGCCAGGTGGTCCGGATCGATGCCGCGGCCGCTGTTGATCACGTCGATCCGAACGGAACCCCTTCGTGCCGCGCCTCGACGTCGATGCGGCCGTCCGGAGGGTCGTGCGTCCTCGCATTCGAGAGCAGATTGCGAAAGACCTGTTCGAGGCGGTCGGCGTCGCCCCTGATGGTGGGCAGGTTTTCCATACCGTCGATCCGGACGGGAGCATGACCGGCCATTGCGGATGTAACCGACGACGCCCGGCGGATCACGTCACGCAAATCGACCTGCGCCATGTGCAGCGTGAGCTGCCCCGCCTCCGGCAACGTCAGGTCCCGCAGGTCCGCGATCAGCCGCTGCAGGAACAGCGTCTCCTCGTGCAGGGCGTCGATACTCACGCGGTCGGGCGCCGCCAGACCGTCCTGGATTGCCTCCAGCGTGCAGCGCAAGTTGGTCACCGGCGACCGCAGCTCGTGGGCGACGTCGCTCACCATCTGTGTCCGGAGCCGTTCGGTCTCGGCGAGCCGTGCCGCCATACCGTTGAACGCCCGCCCCAGCTCCGCGAGCTCGTCGTGTCCGCGCACGTCGACGCGGACGTCGAACGCGCCCGCCTCCATGCGATGCGCGGCATCGGTCAGCGCGGTGATCGGATTGAGGATCCGACGGGCGACCGCGAACACGAGCGAAACCGCGATGATGCCGGTTACGATCGTCGTCCAGACCCACAGCGGCGCTCCGGAGCGCCCCAGCACCTCCGCTTCCTCCTCGAGCGCCGGCAGAACGACCACGGTCAGCGCTCGGCCGTCCGCTCCCTGCACGGTCCTCACGGGGGCGCCCCGGATTTCAATCACGGATTGGGTGTGTGGCGATCCGATATCGGCGGTGACCGATCCATCCGCGGTGACCTGGTGTAGGCGCGCGGATGCCAGCGCCGCATTCGACGCGGCCACGACCTGGCGATCAGCATCGGTCACCAGCACCCGTCGCGATGTGTCGCGCTCGATGGCACTCAAGGCTGCGGGCAGCTGGGCCGGAGCCGAATGGGCCACCACGTCTGCGGCGCGGTCGAGGACGGGTGTCATGCCCGGCCCGATCGTCGAGCTGCTGACGATCGCGCGGACCTCGACGAGCGTCGCAGGGCGCGAAAGAAGCGCCGGCCACAATCGAGGCGCCGAGCAATGCCGCCACGACCAGGAAGAGACGCGTGCGGAGACTAACCGCCATTGGCAGTCGTCCCGAGACGATAGCCGGTCCCGAACACGGTCTCGATGACGGACGCCCGCAGCGGACGGTTGGCGTCCAGCTTGCGGCGAAGATTCATGACGTGGACGTCGATCGTCCGGTCGAGCGCGTCATGATCATGACCGAAGGCCCGCTCCGCGAGCTCGGTTCGCGTGAACGCACGGCCGGGTGCGGACGCCAGAGCCTCGAGCAGGCGAAACTCGGTCGCGGTCACGGGTATCGACTCGTCGCGACGACGAACCTGCCGTTTCGAAACGTCGATCTCCACCTCGCCGCACCTAACAACCTCCATGGCGGGCTTGGGGATCTTCCCTCGATTCAGTAGACCCCTGATTTCTACGCGGCTCCGCGCTCGTAGTCAACGGGTGATTGGTACCCGAGGGA
>JACDBQ010000456.1 GCA_013694845.1 Acidobacteriota bacterium | reverse complement strand
TGATCGCGGTCGGAAACCAGAAGGGCGGGGTAGGGAAGACCACAAACACGGTGCATCTGGCAGCGGCGCTGGGAGCCATGGGCAACCGATGTCTGATCTGGGATCTTGACATGAATCACGGCGCCACGCTCCACCTCGGCGTACCGCCGGAGGCTTTCGACGGCACTTTTATGGTGCTGGCCGAGGAGCGTACTCCGGAAGAAGTCATTATCGATGAGGATGAGCCCGATGTGGAGCTTCCTCCCAACGTTCATCTGATTCCTTCGTCCCGAGATTTGGAACGGCTGGAGGCGGTCCTGGCCGCTAAGGATCGATTCTACGATCCCCGTCGCATGTTGATCAATCCGATTAACGGATTGCGCGGCCGCTACGATTACATCTTCCTCGATACCGCGCCCAACGCGACGGCCCCGACGATTGCATCCTACGTGGCCGCGGATTGGTTCATCATTTCCGTCATACCGGAAAGCTTCGCTTTGAACGGCATGCGCGAATGCTTGAAGGATATACGCCGTGCCCGGCAAGCGGAGTTGAATCCTAATCTGACGCTGTTGGGAATCATTGTGTCCGGCCTGGATCAGCGCATTACATTAGCGCGGCAGTATACGGCCGAGATCAATGAGATGTTCCAGGTAGAGGGCAGTCCGTCGCGAATGTTTCAGACCACGATCAGTCGCGCTGCCGCCGTGCCACGGGTTCAGAAGGCGGGAAAGACGTTGTTTCAAGTGGATCCTGCGCATAAAGTGGCCAAGCAGTATACGGCGTTAGCGCACGAGATAGAGGAGCGGGTGGTAGCTCTCGGATCGGAACGCCAAGCCGCCGGGCAGGGAGTGTAAATGGCGAAGCGGCGAGATCCCAAGCAGAAAGAATACAATCCGCTCGATGATGCGCGTGGCCGGTTTCCGATTGAGGTGGACCTGGTTCGGGACGTTATCGGGGAGCCGGCAAATGCCACGCCGGCTCTGGCGGCCGCCGACGCTACCGCAACGGCCTTAGTACCGCCGGAAGCCTACAAAGAGAGCAGGGGAGTTGAAAAGCTAGTCAAGTACAACAAGTTTCTTACTACGCCGCGTGAGAAGCTCGAACTCGAGCGCCTGGCCGCGCGACTCTCCGGTGCGCTCGGGGTGAGCGTGAAACCGAGCCAGGTAATCCGGGCCTGTCTCATCCATCTGCTGCACGCGGAACACGAGATTATACGGCACGCAGAACGGCAGCCGACCGTGCGGCGGCCGTCGAACACGGAAGCGATCGCCCTGGCGGAATTCGATCAGGTGATCGCGGAGATTCTGTCCGCGGCCTTCCGAGATGCGGGGCCCATTCGTCCGAAACGTTAAGGACCTAATGGCCTTCAGGCCATAAGTACCTAAGGGCCATAACAATATGGTGAACTACCAAAATGCATTCCTCATCTATAATCCATTTGCCGGGAAGCTGATCCGCAACCGCGACCAACTTCTTCGACGCACGACTGACACTCTGGCCGCTCGCGGCCATCGTGTAACCGTGGTACCTACCACAGGGCCGCGCACTGCCGCCGCGCTCGCGCGGGAGTGTATCGAGAATTCCGCCGATCTGATTCTAGCCGCTGGGGGCGATGGCACCATTAACGAAGTAGTGAACGGGATGGTTCATTCCAAGGTGCCGCTCGGCATCCTGCCGGCGGGCACAGCCAATGTTCTTGCGGTAGAGATGGGAGTGGGTAAGCGTATGGATCGAGCCGCTGAATTCTTGGAAAACTGGATACCGCGGCGTATCGCGCTAGGCCATCTTCAGAACCAATTCGAGGAGCGGCATTTCATCTTAATGGCGGGCATTGGCCTGGATGCCATGATCGTGTACAACATCGACGCGACATTGAAAGCGTCGCTCGGAAAGGCCGCCTATTGGATTGGCGGCTTCAGCCAATTCGGAAGGCCGCTTCCCGAGTTCGATGTCACCAGCAATGGACATAAATCGCGATGCAGCTTCGCGCTCGCGAGCCGCGTACGCAACTACGGAGGGGACCTGTTCATCGCCCGAAATGCCTCGCTGTTCAGCGACCATTTCGAGCTGGTGTTATTTGAGGGCGCCAATTCACTCCCGTATGTTAAATACCTGGTGGGGGTGATCGCGAATCGTCTTGCGAAGATGAAGGGCGTGTCTGTGATACGCACGCAATCGGTGGAACTCGAGTGCGCGTCAGCACCGGGCGTCTACGTTCAGATCGACGGCGAGTACGCAGGCCGTCTGCCCGTCCGGCTCAGCGTCGTGCCCCAGTCGCTTACGCTACTAGTTCCGCGCCCGTTTCTGGAAAAGCACATTGAAGCGATCTGATGCGTACAAAAGTATTTGTCCATCGACAGTGACAAGCGCGAGATCCTCCACCGTGGCCTGCGCGCTTACGACGACGATACCGGCCGAACTATATTTCCTAAGACTGCTAGTACTTGTGACAGATTTAACAATTATTTTGGTGACAGTCTATCGTCCTCAGCATATTATTTTGCTTCCGCAGTACATTCATCCGGGTTTCTGAGGAGTTCGTTGTGAAAATACGGTTCGTTCTCGTGCTATTCGTGTGCGCGTACGCTTCACTTGCGCAGCAGCCGATTGAGGCGAGGCGCATCGGCCTACGCCCGACCGGATCGTACTGGGGCGCTGGTGGCGAACAGATCGATCTGCGCTCCGGGAACTTGAATTTACACACTTCCGCTGTTCACGGCGCAGAGCTGCGGCTGGGGGATCACGTTTGCCTTAAGCTACAACTCGCAGCAGTGGCAGAAGGACGGCACGCAGATGACGAATCTCGGGCGCGACGTGGGCTACGGCCCGCGGGTGGACGCTCTCGCCCGGCTCCATCCGGCCGTTCCCCGCCACAGGAACGGTGCAGCGATACATCTGCGCCGACGCAAGCGGGGCGGAGTACTGGTTGGACGTGAACACCAGCGGCGTCTGGTCTTCCAAAGAAGGCATCCATATCCGGTACGACGCTGCCGCCAACCGCGTGTGCTTCCGTGACGGGAGCTTCTTGGTGATGGGTGCGACATCCGCCGCCAACGAGCCGGATGCCGGCACGAAATACCCGACGACGCTTCAGGACACCAACGGGAACCAGATCCTGGTTCGCTACAACCCAGCGTTCGGGTCGACGATTCCCAATACGAGCGCCCGCATCAACGAGATTGAGGACGTTCGAGCCGTCGAAGCTTGCAGTCCGTTCGGCTGCGGTGGATATTCGACCTACCGGTTCAACTACGACGACAGCCCGTTCGATCCCCGCCCACGAACGTTCCGCATCTGGCGAGTATCACCAACAGCATCGGTTCCGGCGAAGAATACGACGTGACGAGCAGCGCTCCCACTACGCTGCAGGCGCCGTTTTTGCCTTTCACATCCTTCGGCTCGACCAAGTTTCTCCAGTCAGTCGAGCAGGTAGCCACAGGCCTCACTCACGCGTTTACCTACTCATCCGGCAACAGCGGCGAGCTTACGCGCGTGACGCTGCCCTACAGCTCAGTGCTTGAGTGGGAATATGCGGACTTCACCTACGCCGGCAGCAGAACTTTGCGCGAGGTCCGCAACCGCCGGCGTTCCGGTCCCTCGTCGCTGCTCACCTACAGCCTGACACGCGATGCCACCGACAGTTCACGTCCGTTCCACACCTCTGTGGTCCTGAGCGACCCGAGCGGCGCCGCCGATCAGCTATGGTCGTTTCAGGCCGACCCGGCTCGATTCGATGCGGGGCTCGTTACGCGTCATGACCAGCGCGTCGTGCCCGGCGGCGCCGTGAAAGCGCGAAAGGACTTCACCTGGGCCCAGAGCACGAACGGGAATCCGTTTATTTCGCCAGTTCTCAGCACCCTTGATGTGGGCGCAACCTTTCAAAAGCAGAGCAAGATGGAGCAGACTGTCAGCAATGACGGCAATGTCACGCAGACCAAGCTTTACGATTTCGGTAGCCTTACGACGCCGGCGCGGACGTACAACTACTCGTATCTGGCCACCACCGCGTATACGAGCCCTTTCCTGCCTGTCGAGTTGCTCGAGTCGTTGTCGGCGTGGCGATAAGTGTTCCAGTGCTGTGGGACTGGTATATAAAATGGAAAGGAGACTAGGCACCCGCACTGGGACGGCCCACGAATGCGCCAACGGGGACGAAGCCGATCGACCAAACTGGTCTGCCGAATCGAGAGGCAGTGCACGATGTCAAACGCG
>JACDBQ010000450.1 GCA_013694845.1 Acidobacteriota bacterium | reverse complement strand
GAAAAAACCCGCCGGACAATCGTTGACGGCCAGGCGGTCAGGGGACGCACCGTCGTGGTGCATGCACTGGAACCTGATGCCTCCCTCAGCGTGTGCCACGTGCTGTTTGTCACGAAAGAGTCCGCGGGCCGCGCCGGAGCGCTGCAGCGGGCCGCGACCCTCCCGATCCTGACGATCAGCGACGAGGCTCACTTTCTCGATGAGGGGGGCATCATCCAGCTGCGAACCATCGATAACCGCGTCAGGTTTTGAGATCAGTTCGTCCGCTGCTGACCGCGTCGGTCTCAGGCTCAGCGCTCAACTCCTCCGCCTTGCGGTGCATGTTCGGGGAGAGCCTTGATGCACCGATGGTTCGACACGCTCCCGATCCATCGAAAGCTCGTCGCCGTCGCCCTGGCGGTAACCACCGCGGCCCTGTCGTTGGCGACGATCGCCTTGCTGGTCGTAGATTTGTGGCAGTACCGCCAGTCGACTCTGGCGGATACCCAGACGCTCGCGCAGGTCGTCGCCGAGCACAGCGTAGCGGCCGTGCAGTTCATGCAACCGGAGGGCGCGGCCGATAGCCTGGCCAGCGTCCGTGGTGCTGCCGGCCGTGCGCAGGGCGTGTCTGTACCTGCCGGATGGGACGCTCTTCGCGAGTTTTGCCCGAAACCCCGAGCTTGCCTGTCCGCGGTCGCGCGCCACCGCGGTGCACTGGACCGTGATCATCGGCAACGCGCCGGTGATGAGCCAGGGTCGAGACGTCGGGATCGTAGTCGTTGAACGCGACCTGGCCGAACTTCAGGAACGGATCATCGTCACGGCCTTGATCGCCGGGGGCATGCTGCTCGTGGCCGGGACCGTCGCCGCGTGGCTCGCCCACCGATTGACCCGCAGGGTATCGACACCGATCACGAAGCTGGCAATGGCGGCGGGCAACATCGGACACGAGGGGCAGGACCGTCAGCCTCTGCTGGAGATTGCCGCTCCGCCCGATGAAGTAGGGCAACTCGTGGACGCGTTCAGGGCGATGGTCGGACGCCTGCTCGAGTCCAACGAGACGTTGCGGAATGAGATCGAGGAGCGGCGGAAGGTCGAAACGGAGCGCGAGGCCCTGCTCGAGCGCGAGCGGCACACGAGCCGTCTGAAGGACGAATTTCTCGCAGCCGTGTCGCACGAGCTCCGGACGCCACTGAATGCGATTCTCGGCTGGGTGCAGATGCTGGGTGCCACGGAGCTCGACGCTGAGACGACCGCGAAAGCCATCGCGAGTATCGGCCGCAACGCACGGGCGCAGACGCGCGTCATCGAAGACCTCGTGGACGTGTCCCGCATCGTGACCGGCAAGCTGCACCTCAGGATGGAACCCGTCGATCTGCGGGGGGTCGTCGATGGTGCGCTTGAAGTCATACGGCCGGTCGCCGTAGCCAAGCGGATCACGGTCGACGTGCAGGTACCAGACGAAATCTGCCTGGTGAATGGCGACCAGGATCGACTCCGCCAGGTGATCTGGAATCTGCTGTCGAACGCCGTGAAGTTTACACCCGCCGAGGGCAGGGTCTCGGTGGCGCTCCGTTCGGTCGGCGGGTTGTACGAAATTGCGGTGGCGGACACCGGCCTCGGCATCAAGCCGGAGTTCCTGCCCTACGTCTTCGACCGGTTCCGCCAGGGGGATGGGTCGATGACCCGCGAGCACGGCGGCCTTGGTCTCGGGCTGTCGATCGTCAAGGAGCTCACCGAAGTGCATGGCGGCACAGTGGCGGTGACGAGTGAGGGCGAGGGGCAGGGCGCAACCTTCTTTGTTCTCCTGGGCGCGATGGACAGTGTCACGGTGGCTTCATGAAATGGACGACCGATCGTATTGATTCTGTGCCTTCTGGCGGGGCGGCAGGCCGCTGCCGCCGACGCCGACCGGAGGCAGCCTGATCCACAGAATCTCAAGAAGTTATCGCTCGAAGAGCTCATGACGGTTGATGTCACCCTCGCGACCCGACAGCCGGAGCCGGTGGCCACGACCGCCGCCGCCATCTCGGTGATCACGCGCGACGACATGCGACGGTCGGGTGTCACAACCATCGCGGACGCGCTCGCGCTCGCATCTGGGGCGCGAATGCCGTCAACGGCGTCGTGAATATCGTCACGCGTCACTCACGCGATACGCGCGGGACGCTCGTCTCGGTCGGAACCGGGAATGAAGACCCAGCCATCGTCGAAGCGCGCTACGGCGGGGGATCGGCGATCACAGCTATCGCATCTACGGAAAGATCGCCACCGCGGCGACAACGGCTCTCCACCGGGCTCGCGGGGGAGGATGCCAGGCGCAGGGGCGTCAGCTATGCGTACCTGGATCTGAACATTACCCGCGATGCCGCGAGCCGCGACGTCAGCAAAGGTGTGGCCGAGGCGAACGATCCTACCTACCTCGTGACGTGGCGCACGGCGGTCGATCTGCCGAACAACGTCGAGGCTGATGCCTGGGTCCGCCGCGTCGGCGCGTTGCCCAATCCCGCGGTGCCCGCCTATACGGAGCTCAATGCGCGCGTGGGATGGCGGTTCCGTCCGTCCGTCGAGCTCGCGCTGGTCGGCCAGGATCTGCTCCACGCCGCGCATCCTGAATTCGGCACCACGGTGCCGGCCCGTGTGGAATTCCAGCGAAGCGTCCGCGCGACGGTGACCTTCCGGCTCCAGTGAGATCGACCGCACTGCCAAGGTCCGTTTGATACAATAAACCGGAAGACCGGCGGGTCGCACCGCGGTCCGGAACCTGTGCAATCTCAGCCTGCGAACCGCGTCAGGGCCGGAAGGCAGCAGCGCTAAGTAGTCACTGACATGTGCCGCAGGCCTCCCGGGCCGCGGTGGGACGCGTCGGACACTTGCAATGCTGAATGCTGAGTGCTGAATGCTGAAGTGACTCAGCAGTCAGCCTTCACCTTCAGCATTGCCCCTTACTTCAGCATTCAGCATTCAGCATTGCCAGTGTCGTATCAGGTTCTCGCACGAAAGTGGCGGCCGCAGCGGTTCGATGACGTCATCGGACAGCGCGGCGTGACGCAGACCCTGCGCAACGCGATTGCGGCCAGGCGTATCGCCCAGTCGTTCGTGTTTGCAGGGCCCCGCGGCGTCGGCAAGACGACAACCGCGCGCATCCTCGCCCGAGGTTTGAACTGCGTCACCGGCCCGACCGCGGATCCCTGCGGTGAGTGCGATGCGTGTGTTGAGATTGCCCAGGGTCGCGACATCGACGTGATCGAGATCGACGCGGCGACCAACACCCAGGTCGAGAAAGTCCGCCAGGTGATCATTGAAGGACTGGGGATGGCGCCCGTCCGCAACCGCTACAAGATTTTCATCATCGATGAAGTCCACCGGCTCTCGAACAATGCATTCGACGCGCTGCTGAAATCGATCGAAGAACCGCCGCCGCACGTCGTGTTCATGATGGCGACGACGGAGATCGACAAGGTGCCGGCGACGATCCAGTCGCGGTCGCAGGTCTTCGAGCTCAAGACCATCGGCGTGAAGCAGATCGCCGACCAGCTGCGCGTCATCGCCGCCGCGGAAACCATCGAGATCGACGAAGCCGCCCTAATGCTGGTCGCCCGCGCGGGCGACGGCAGCATGCGCGACGCACAGAGCTCGTTCGACCAGGTGATTGCGTTCGCGGGGGCCAGCATCACGGCCGACGACGTCACGACCGTGCTCGGGCTGGTGCGACGCGACCTGCTGCTCGACATCGCCGAGGCGGTGGCGCAGGAGGACGCGGCGGCGGTGTTCACGCTCGCTGCGCAGGCCGTCGAATCGGGCTACGACCTGCGGTCGGTGGTGCGGGAACTGTCACGTCTCACCCGCGACTTGATGCTGGTGAAGATCGATCCGGCACGACTGAACGACCCCGAGATCGCCGCGGAGGGGGAGCGGGACCGGATCAAGTCGCTGGCGCCGCGGTTCTCATCCGAGGACCTGATGCGCGCCTTCGACGTGCTGACTAAGGCCGACTACGAGATCCGCGGCTCGGCGCACCCACGGTATCACCTCGAAATGACCTTGCTGCGGTGGATCCACCTGCGAAAGCTCGTGCCGCTGTCGGATCTGATTCAGGGGATCGAAAAAGGAGCCCCCGCGTCTCCGCGCGCCGGCGCCGCCGTTCCCGCACGACCGGTCGCGCCGGCAGCGCCACCGCGTGCCCCAGCGCCCGTTCCGCCCGCTCGTCTCGCAACCGCTGTTGCGTCTGCCGTTAAGGCAGTTGAAGCGCGCAAGGACGGGCAACCGCGCCCCACCCCCGGGCCCGCGACTCCTCCGGTGGCCGTCATTCCTCCGGTGGGTTCGACTTCGCCATGGGTGGCCGTCGCGCCAGCCGACGTCCACGCGGCATCCTCGGTCGAGCTGCGCGACACATTCCTGGAAGAGGTCCGCAAGATGAAGAAGTTCTTCCATGGCACGGTGGTCGCAATGGCTCAGAAGATCGAGCTCGAAGGCGACCGGATCAACTTCACGTTCGGGCCGCATCACCGCGCCCTGCGGTCGCAGCTGGATCAGAATCGGGTGTGGCTCGAGGAGCTCGCGTCGCGGCTCGCGGGTAAACGTCTTGCGGTCGTGTCCAATGAAGGCGTCGTCGCCGGCGGTGCACAGAAACCGACGCCCGGCATCGCGGCCCCGGTGACCGAGCGGCAGGCGGCACTCAAACAGCAGGCGCTGGAAGACTCGGGCGTCCAGGCAATGCTCGACGTCTTTGCCGCAGAAATCAAGGACGTCGAGGAGAGGTAGCGCGTCGCACGTCGCACGTATCGAAAGGATCACCCATGAACATTCAGCAGATGATGAAGCAGGCGCAGCAGATGCAGGAGCGCCTCCAGAAGCAGATGGCCGAGTTGCGTGTCGAAGCCACGGCGGGCGGCGGCATGGTCACGGTCGTCATCAACGGGGGCAAGCAGCTGCAGTCGATCAAGATCGATCCCGAAGCGGTGTCCAAGGAAGACGTCGAGATGCTCCAGGATCTGATCATGGCCGCGATGAACGATGCCCATCGCAAGGCGGACGAGGCGATGTCGGACCAGATGGGCGGGATGATGGGCGGCTTGAAGATCCCCGGCATGTTTTGATGACCCGCCCCGACCCCCTCGCGAAGCTGGTGGAACAGCTTCAGCGTCTGCCAGGTATCGGCGCCAAGAGCGCGCAGCGCCTCGCGTACCACATCCTCAAGACTCCGCGTGAAGAGGTCGATCGGCTCGGCGAGGCCATGCGCGAGGTCAAGGACCGCGTCACCTACTGCTCCACCTGCAGCAACATCACCGATGTCGATCCCTGCTTCTTCTGCACCCATGCCGGCCGCGACCAGCGCATCATCTGCGTCGTCGAGGGACCCGAGAACGTCAACGGTGTGGAGAAGACGCGGCAGTTCAACGGCCTGTACCACGTCCTGATGGGCGCGTTGTCACCCCTGCACGGGGTGGGTCCCGACGATCTGAAGATCAGGGATCTCCTGGGACGGGTCGCCAACGGTGGCGTCGAAGAAGTCATCCTGGCGACGAACCCCAACGTGGAAGGGGAAGCGACCGCGATTTACCTGGCGAAATTGCTGAAGCCGCTCGGGATCAAGGTGACCCGCATCGCGATGGGTGTCCCGGTCGGCAGCGACCTCGAATACGCCGACGACGTGACGATGCAGCGGGCGATGGAGGGTCGACGAGAGATCTGATTGCCAATCCGCAATGGATCAAGCGGCAGCCACCGTCTCCTCTTCGCCGCGCAGCAAGTCCCGCAACTTCAACACCAGGCTGATCCAGTACACATTGGCGCCGATCGCCGCCAGCAGGAGGATGCCAGGCAGGATGTTGAGGAGGGCGAACACCATGATGCCGTATGGCATCGCGGCGCGGGTGGCGACGAACGAGACCTTCCAGATGATCTTCGCCCAGAAACTCGGCTCCGCCTTGAAGCGATCGCGGGCAACGGCGTGCAGCCGGTTCGGCTGTCCGTTCGTGATTCGCGCGCGCAGGTAGATGAGCAGGGCGAACGTCAGCACGCTGCCCGCCAGGGCCAAGGCCCCCGCCCAGTAGAACAGCTCGATACCCGTCTGGTGGACGGCCCCGAGCGTCAGGCCGATGAAGACGGCGAAGTAATAGGAGTAGTCGCCGACGGTTTCGATCCAGCAGCCCAGCGCCGACTCCTGGTATTTCAGCCGGGCGATCTCTCCGTCGCAGCCGTCCACGATGCTGGCGGAGAGCGACAATAAGGCCGCGAGCACACCAGCCCAGTACTGGCCGATGCTGAACAGCCACCCGGTGTAGAGGCCGACCGCCACCAGCACGACCGACAGCTGATTCGCCGTGAGCGGCGTCCGAATGAGCGCGACGCTGATCGGCACCGAGATCTTCCGGTTGAACCGGGCGACCTTGGCGTCGGTGTCCTTGTAACTCGAACGGCGCAGCGTAAATTCGGCCTGCGGGAGGTCGGCGGCATCCAGCAGCCGAACGGCCAGGCGGGCCCGGCCGTAGGAGACGTCCATACCGGTGGGCCGTTCTTCAACGCTGAGACGTGCGCGTAGGGTCGCGGCCAGGGTGGCCAGGTCCACCGCGTCAGCCGCAGCCATCCGAAGGACGCCCGATACCGGCCATCCGTCCCCTGCCGGCACGTCGCGACGCCCGCTTTTCCCCACGCCGTGCGCCGCGGCATCCAGCAACAGTGCCGGTGAGACGAGTGTGCCGGCGCCGATTGCGGTCACCGTGGCGGTCGCTTCCAGCGCCCCGACGGCGCGGCTCCACTCGTCAGCGTGTCGTGCGATTGTGACGGGCCGGCCGAACTGCTTGGCGGCCCGATCGAAGGCCCGGTCCTCGCGTGGCGCCGCCGTGCCGGCCCAGACGATCACCTGTGAATATCCGGCGCGGAAGGCGGAATGCAGGATTCGTTCGCTCAGCGGTAGCCCGGCCAGGCGGACGTGGGGAGAGACGGTCACGCGCGGATCACGCATTACGTAAAGCAGCACGCGTCCATCGGAGGCGGCCAGGACCTCGGTTTCCCTCTCGTTCGCGATGTCGCGCGACCGTTGAGCACCGCGCGGATAAATCGCGAGCCCGAGTCCTGCCCAGAACAGCCCACGGATGCGACGAACGAGCGCGAGGGCCGCGCCGCCGCCCGCGATCCCCACCGCGGTGACCGCCGCGAGGCTGGACGCTTCGAGTGCGCCCAGATTCGCCGGGATGAACGCGGATGCGAAGCTGGCGACGCGCGAGAACGTCTCGACCGCCAGCGCGCCGACCGCCGAGACCGGGGTCCCGCTCGCCTGCAGAATGACCCACGCTTCGAGCGCCATCAGGGCATACGACACGATCGTCGCGCCAAGCAGCACGAGCAGGCGCGCCGGATTGCTGCGCACGAGGTCCAGCATCTGACGCTCGACAGCCGCGACGAATCGCGAGATCCGGCCGGCCGCGATCGCGGTACCGAAACGCCGGTCCCAGCGCGTGAACATCGCATGGACGTAGGTGCCGCGGCCGCTGATGACGACAGCCGCGAGGACGACGATCGCACCGGCCGCGATCGCAAAGGCGCGGAACACGCGGAACCACACCCGGGTCAGGGGCAGAAAGAGCAGGGCGGTCACCGAGCCCAGCCCGACGATGATCGTGGTGCCGACCATGTAGGCGAGGCGCTCGAGCGCCACTGCCGCCGTCGCCTCGCGGGCATCCACGCGGTCGTTCAACAGCACGACCTTGAGCGGCTCGCCGGCAATTCCGCGCAAGGTCAGGTAACTGAACGCCTCCGCCGCAAGCCGCACGCGGGCCAGCCGGAGAAATCCGACCTTGCTGCGGTCGGGAAAGCACCACGCCCACGCCCAGGTCCGCGCCAGGTGCCAAAGGCCACTGACCCCGAGCGCCAGGGGCAGGGCCACGCCGAGTCGGCGCATCGTGCCGACCGCCATCGACATGTTGATGTAGTAGACCGCCGCCGCGAAGAGGACGATCCCGACCGCGAGCGCAGTCCAGCGAACGGCATTCGCCCTTCCGCGTGTCATGCGGGTTCGGACTCCACCGCGCCGAAGAGCGATTCGGCGACCTCCACGTCGGTCACCGTGTCGACGTCGCACCAGGCCGCGGCGCCGATGTCGACGCCCTTCATCAGCCTCCGGGCCGCCAGGCGCTGCACGCCGGCGCTCAGGGTCGTCTCGCCCGAGCGCGCCGCATCTTCGAGTGCCGCGAACAAGGCGGGAGTGAAGACGAAGAG
>JACDBQ010000430.1 GCA_013694845.1 Acidobacteriota bacterium | reverse complement strand
TTAGCGCCGTGACCAACCGGTCCCAGCCCTCGGGCGCCTGAGTTGTGCCGTGCATCAAACGAAATCGGTCACTGCTCGAAACTACGCGCCCAGGTGATCGCCCGGACTCTGCAAAACGAAAACCGGACCATCCTCGACGATGCCGGATCGGATCGCCCGTTCCGATTGACCATCGTCCAGTGACACAAAACCGGCGGTGGCGTCGACAGTTGCTCGACGTCCGCTGACCGTTCCACCTACGGGACGACGCGTCCGATTCGCGCGGTCGGCTTGCTATTGGGACTGATCTCTGACGGACACACCCCGGTTGGTGACGGTGAGCAGCGTCTGGTGGGTGTCGTCAAGAGGTCTGGCCCCACCAGTCGTCATGAATTCTGGACCCAGTGTCGGTTGCCGGTCAGTCCTGGTGTGGGGTCTGATTGATCATGACGAGCCCGGGTTTGCCGTTCGGTGCGTCGGGGCCGCGGCCTAGAGTTCGCCAGCCGGTGGCGAGATAGAGGTGTCGGGCAGGCGAGTCGATGTCAGTGGTCTGCAGCCAGGCCGTCGATGACATGGCTGCTTTTAGCAAGGAGCTCAGCAGTTGGCGACCGATCCCGGCGCCGCTTGCTGTTGGCGTCACGGCGAGGAGTTCGAGGGCGAACGAGTTCTCGATTCTCTGTGCTGCCTGTTCGCCCAGTCGGTTGCGTAGTTCTGTTGACCATGGGTCGGTTGCTCTGTCCCACCTCCAGTTGTGACCGTAAGCGAAGCCGACCGGCGCAGTGGCCACCGTCGCGATCGTCATGACCGCGCCGGCTTCTGTGCGCGCGTGCCGGTAGAGGTCCGCGAACATCTTTGCGACGCTCGGGGGCTCGGATAGCGGTGGCGGTGCAGCCGCGGCAGCATAGATTTCTTCGACGACTTCTGGCGGAAGCATCTGTTCGGCGGAGTGAACCACCCGTAGGGCTGCTCGATCATGCGCTGGCTGGGTCACGGTAATAGGGTGCCTGAGAAACCGGTGGCGGTGTCAGGTGACGAACGTCAAGTGCTGCCGCGCCGGCGGCTCGTTGTCTTGCTGGTGCGGAGTCGGTAGGACTGGGTGCCGGTTTCGAGGATGTGGGCGTTGAAGGTGACGCGGTCGACGATGGCCGCGACCAGGCGTGGGTCGGGGAACACGCTGCCCCATTCGCTGAAGGGCAGGTTGGTGGCGATGGCGATGGAGGCGCGTTCTTCGCGTTCGGTGATGATCTGGAACAGCAGCTCTGCGCCGCGCGGGTCGATCTGGACGTAGCCCATCTCGTCCAAGCAAAGAAGATCGAGGCGGCCGTAGCGGCCGACCACGCGGGACAGGACTCGTTCGTCGGCGGCTTCGACGAGTTCGTTCACGAGCTGGGCGGTGGTGACGTAGCGGACCCGGCGGCCTTGCTCGCAGGCGGCCAGGCCAAGCCCGATGAGCAGGTGGCTCTTGCCGGTTCCCGAGTCGCCGAGCAGCACGACCGGCTCGCCAGCATCCATATAGTGCCCGCCGGCGAGCTGGCCGAGGGTGGCGGGCTGGATCGACAAGACGGCGTCGACGTTGAAGTCCGCGAGCCGTTTCAGGCGCGGGAACTTCGCGTCGTTGATCCGCCGGGTGCGGCGTCGTTCGGTGCGGTCGTCGACCTCGGCAGCGAGGACCTCGGCGAGGTAGCGAAGGTGGGTTTGGCGTTCCCTGTCGGCGATCTCGGCGAGGCGTGCGGCTTCGGTGCGGACGGTCGGCAGATGCAGCTCACGCGCTGCAGCGCCGATGGACGCCTGAGCTGCCGCGTCGACCGTCGACGACTTCGACGTCGTGGTGGTCATGTTCCGCTCCCGGTTAGTAGTTGGTCGTAGTCGGCAAGGCTGGGTGCGGGTCGGTCGTAGCGGGCGAGCGCACCGATCGGGACGATGGGCGCGACCTGGCTGGTGTCGCGGCGGGCGTCGATCAACACCACCTCGGGATCGAGACATCCGGACGCGACAGCGCGGTCCATCGCCGCCGTCAACGCCGCGGCGGCCATGGTGCGGTGGGCGAGCAGGATCTCGATCAGTGCGCGTGTTCCGGCGGCGTCACCGCGTGCCCGGCGAGCGGCGTCCCAGTAGGCCTGGTGCGAAGCGGTGAACGCGCCGCGAGACTTCGCCTGCGCCAGCGCTGTGGCACCCGGTAGGCCGCCGGGCTTGATCTTCAACACCTCGAGGTAGTGATCGAGAGTGAGGACCTCGACGTAACGTCCGACCGCCCGTTCGTGACGAGCGACCAGCTTCGCTCCGTCGTAGATCTCGACCGTCCGCGCGGCCAACCGGACCGGGAGCCGTCGTCCGGCGTAACGAGCCGGCACTGAGTAGAAGCACTGCCGCACCGACACTCTTGCCCGGTTGTCGACCCGGGCCTCCAGCAGCCTGGCCGGATCAAAGCCTTCGCCTGGCAACGGCATCAACATGGCTGCTTCGGTCTGGAACGCCGAACCGATCGTGACCGGCCGGCCGGTGATAACCCGGCCGTCGTCGAGCAGGTCACCGGCAGCGATCAGCTCGTTCAACGCTGCCAGCGACGCAGCCTTAGGGACCGGGACGAGATGGCGTCGGCGGAACCGGCCGATCTCGCCCTCGACACCGCCCTTCTCGTGCGCGCCCTCGATCCCGGGTCGGCAGAAGAACGAGTCGAACCCGTAGTGCGACCGCAGCGCGGTGAACCGCTCTGACTCGGTCCGATCTCGTCCCTTGAGCACGCGGACGACGGCGGGCTTGAGGTTGTCGTAGCGCACCCGACCGGGGACCCCGCCGAAGTACTCGAACGCCAGAACGTGCCCTTCCAGGAACGCCTCCTGCGCCTGGGTGCCGAACGAGACGTGGAACGCCTTGCCCGAGTGCGACAGCCGGATCACGAACATCCAGAGTTTGATTACGGCTCCGGTGATCGTGGCGTAGAACTCGCCGAAGTCGACCTCGGCTTCAGCGCCGGCCAGATGCGTCTGCGGGATCGACACCTCCCGCTGGTCCAGGCCGAGCTCGATGCGACGGCGGGCGACGTAACGCGACACCGTCACCTCCGCCAGCGTCGCCTGGTGTTCAGCGACCAGCCGCTGCCAGACCCGGCGGGCCGTGTGGCGCTGCTTCTTCGGTGCGTCCTTGTCCGCGATCAGCCACCCGTCGATCACCGTCACGAACGGATTGATCGCCGGCCTTCGCCGCGGCGGATACGTCTTACGCGGCGGCGGCACCGCGGACTCCAACGCCTGCCTGACGGTGCGCCGATGCACGCCGTGACGGTCAGCCAACACACGGACCGACAGCTGCTCCAGCCGCCTGTCTCTCCTGATCTGCTCGAACAGTTCCATCCGTGACCGCACCCTGACCGACCTCCCCATCAACGACGACAGGGACGATCTGAACGAGGGTGGGGCCAACATTCATGACGACACACCGCACCCACCCGGGCGGGATGATCACCACCCCAGGTGGAGCCAACATTCATGCAGAACGACGGCCAGAGTGGGGCCAAGTCAGGTGATCACACGCAGTCTGGAACTAAATTGAGTTGAGCTCAAGGTCCGTTCCGCCGAGGCTGGGGCCATGCCCATCGTCTTGCGCGAGCCCTTTGAAGATCTCACTTTCATGACTCCACTCTCGGAAGGCCGCGCTCAGCGCCTTATCCGCTTCGCGGCCGGTGACCTGGA
>JACDBQ010000415.1 GCA_013694845.1 Acidobacteriota bacterium | reverse complement strand
GAAAAACGCACAACGCTGCGATCGACCTTCACCGGCAACTCGTCTCGAACACACTGCAGGAAGTTACGGCGGTCGCGCTCGAGCTGAAAGGCGAGAAGGTCATTGGCGAGAAGACCGGCCATGATCTCTGTCCGCCAGGGGCACATGCGCAGACGGTCCGGGTCAGGCCAGGGGATGTGCCAGAAGAGGGCTGTCCTGGCGTTCGGGCGCCGCCGTCTCAACTCCGACGCGACGAGCGCGAGATGGTAGTCCTGGATGAAGACGGGGGCGGAAGGGTCCGTCAGCTCTGCGGAGACAGCCTCCGCGAATCGAGCGTTGACGGCTTGATACGCCGACCAGTCCTCCGAGCGGAAGATCGGCCGCACGTGCGCGATGTGGCACATCGGCCATAAGCCCTCGTTCGAGAAGCCTCCGTAATAATGTTGCTCGTCGTCGGCTGACAGCCAGATCCGCTTCAGTGTGTAAGCGGGGGCATCCGGGGGGACCTGGACGCGGTCGTGGACATCCACGACCGCTCGATCGGCGTCACCGGCGCCGTGCGCGACCCACGTCCCTCCGCTGTCGCGGAGCAGCGCGTTGAGCGCGATCGCCATTCCTCCTGTGGTCGAGGTCCAGGTCACGAGGCCGTCGGGTTGCCGCGTGTGCATGTAGGGTTCGCGGTTCGACACGACGAACAGGGGCGGCCTTTGCGGGGCATCGGCCTCGGAAGCATTCATTTATCGAATCGAGAGGCAATGTTGCTGCCAGATCGGGCCGGTGCTGTTCCGGGCGTCGCTGTCACGGGGCCGGCGAGATCGGAGAGGTGGATCTCCGAAGAACCGGCCTGACTCGAACCGTCCGCTTACGCGCTGACGGGATCGCCGCGGAGGCTTCGAACGACCTTGATCACGCGGGCCGCGGCGATCTCGATCTCCTGCTCGGTCGTCATCCGGCCAAGACCGAAGCGGATCGACGCGCCGGGAATAGCGGCGGCGCCTATCGCCTCGAGCACATGCGACGCGGCCTGGCTGCCGGAACTGCACGCCGAGCCGGTCGAGACCGCGAGGTCGCCGAGCGCCATGAGCAGACGCTCCCCTTCCACGCCGGCGAAACTGGCGTGGAGGTTGTGAGGCAGACGTCGTTCGCCGGTCGGACCGTTGACGTGGATCCCGTCGAGATCGTGCCGCAGCAAATCGAGCAGCCGGTCCCGGAGTGATCCCAGCCGCGCTTGCTCGCTGTCCATGTTCGTTCGACAGATTTCGGCTGCCGCACCGAGTCCGACGATTCCGGGAACGTTCAATGTGCCGGACCGGAAGCCGTTTTCGTGGCCGCCGCCATCGATTTGGCACGCAAGCTCGATCCGCGGCTTGCGCCGACGGATGAACAATGCGCCCGCTCCCTTCGGTCCGTAGAACTTGTGGGCGGTGAGCGAGAGAAGGTCGACGTTCATCGCCTTCACGTCGAGCGGAATCTTTCCGACCGCCTGGGCCGCGTCGGTGTGAAACAGCACGCCTCGCTCCGAAGCGATCGCGCCGATCGCGGCGAGCGGCTGGATGGTGCCGATCTCGTTATTGGCGGCCATGGCCGACACCATCACGGTTCGATCCGTGATTGCGGCGCGCAGTTCGTCGAGGCTGATGACTCCGTCTCGATCGACGGGGAGGAAGGTGACGTGCCAGCCTTCCGGCTGGAGCCGCTTGAAGCAGTCGAGAATCGACTTGTGCTCGGTTGCGACCGTCACGATGTGATCGCCCTTTGCGCGCAGTGCGCAGGTCCCGCCTTTGATCGCGAGATTGTTCGATTCACTCGCGCCACTGGTGAACACGATCTCGCCGGCAGTCGCACCGATCAGCGCGGCGACCTGCGACCGGGCGGTCTCGACTGCCTCCTGCGCCGCCCAGCCGTAGGCGTGCTGGCGGCTCGCCGGGTTGCCGAACCGCTCGGTGAAATAGGGCAGCATGGTGTCGAGCACCCGGGGATCCACGGGTGTAGTGGAGTGGTAATCGAGGTAGATAGGCTTTGTCATAATCGCAGCGCCACGAAGCGTAGCAGGCCTGAAAGGCCTGCGCTACACGCGATAATCCGAGGACGAGTGATAACCGAGGACGTAGCGATGACCCGGGACGTAGCG
>JACDBQ010000377.1 GCA_013694845.1 Acidobacteriota bacterium | reverse complement strand
TGCTCCAGTTCTTTCCGCCGTCGCGGGTCAGCTGCACATTGCCATCGTCGGTCCCCACCCAGATGACGCCGCCGACCACGGGAGACTCGTCGACGGTCGTGATGGTCGCGTACTGGATGTTGCCGGTACCGCCGCGGCGCTCCGGGAGGTTCTTCGTCAGGTCCGGGCTGATCTCCGTCCACGTGTCACCCCGGTTGCCCGAGCGGAGCAGCACGTTCGCGCCGTGATCCACCACCTCAGGATTCTGCGGAGAGATGAGGATTGGGGAGGACCAGTTCCACCGGAGCGTCTCCTGCTCCTGCGGACGGCTGTAACGGATCGAGCGCGACTGCCCGGTCTTCTGGCCCATCCGCTGGATCGAGCCGAACTGGCTTTCGTTGTACAGCCAGCGCGAGTCGGTCGGATCCACGACGTTGTAGAAGCCGTCGCCGCCGCCGACGCGATACCACGCCTCGAAGGGGATGGAGGTCTTCCCGCCGTCCACCGACTTGTACACACCGTTGCCGTCGTAGGTGGATCGCGAGTTGTTCGATTCACCGGGCCGAGATAGACGACATCCGGGCGGCTCTGCGCCAGCGCCACCGCGCCGAGCGCGAAATCAGGCTGGTCGTCGAACACCGATGTGAAGCTGATCCCGTTGTTGACCGTTTTCCACAGACCGCCGCTCGCCGTGGCCGCGTAGAAGATCCGCGGATTGCTTTCGACCACCGCGAGCGCCACGTAGCGCCCACCCTGCGCCGTCGGACCGATCTCCCGGAAACGGACAGCGTCAAAGATCTGCGAACCCGATTGGCTGGATGGCGCGGCTGATTGCGCAGGAATTGGAAGGGTCTGCCATCCGATGAACAGGAAGAGCGCCCAGAGGCCAACCAAGAGTCGGCGTGAGTACGCATCGTGTGAGGGCGCGAAGTCGGGGTTCCGCCCCACCGCGGTCCTTGGTGACAGAACGGAACTACCGACTGGCGGAAAGAAAATGGCAGTACTGGAGGGCCGTCACGCGCCGATTATACGTGGCTGCCGCGTCGGGCGAATCCGACCGTGCTCGACCAGCCGTGGAAGAATATGGCATGACCGACATGCCTGAAGTCTGGCTCCGTGGACCGGTCGCTGGCATTCCACCGGTGCTGCAACCGGTGGCTCACTCGCTCCTGCAATCCCTCGAAGAGGTCAAGCGGCACCTGACGGGGCTGGCGGCAAGTCAGATCTGGACGAGGCCGGGCGGCGCCGGGTCTGCCGGGTTCCATGTGCGGCACGCGGCCGGCAGTCTCGATCGGCTGTTCACGTATGCACGCGGTGAACAGCTGTCGTCCGGCCAGATGGCAGACCTTCGCGACGAAGGTCCTGAGAACAGCGACGTCGATGCGGCGAAGCTCATCGCCGCATTCGAGACGGCGGTCGATCGCGCACTGCAGCAACTCCGGGCGACCCAGGACACGACGCTGCTCGAGGGACGCGGCGTCGGGCGCGCCCAACTCCCCTCGACCGCGCTGGGGCTGCTGTTCCACGCGGCGGAGCACACGCAGCGTCACATGGGCCAGATGGCCACGATCTGCGCGGTCGTGGTCAGCGGGGGTCGCCCGACCTCTTGAAGGGGGGCGCCAGCATAGATCGCGGGCCGCTCACTGCCGCACGAAGTTCACTGTCAGCGTCATCACTACCGGAACGGTGACTCCGTCCAAAGTGGTGGGCGTGAACCGCCATTGCTGGACGGCGTCGACCGCCGCCTGATCCAGTAACGGGATCGATCGCAGCACGCGCGCCGACCGCACGGCCCCCTCCGTATCGATCAACGCTTCGACGATCACCATTCCCGAGACGCTGGCGCTGATCGCCTCCGGCGGATAGACGGGCCGAACGTCGCGGATCTTCTTCGGCACCGGGACATTTCCGGCCTCCCTTGAAATGAGCAGCATGCGATTGAACAACTGTCGGCGTCGGATGAAGGGCGCGCCGCGGGGTAGACTGCCGGCTCGTCCGCAAAGGCGAGCAGCGCTTCGAGGTAACTCCGTCTGGCATTTGTCGAGAGGATCGCCAACTCGTCCACGACTTCCTCCCGGGAGGACTGCACCCGCGAGACCAGGTACCAGATCGCTGGATGAAACCAGAGCATCGCGCGAAGGATCTCTTCGCTCAGGCTCCAGAGCCAATCGCGCCGTCTGACGTGCCAGAGCTCGTGCGCGAGCACCGCGCGCCGCACTCCGAGCGACTTCATTCGAAGGGTTTCTGGCAGAAGGACGACGGGTCGGGCGACGCCGAAGGTGACCGGCTGGCACAGCGAGGGCACATAGCGAACGTCCGCGCCGGCATCGGTCAGCGCCTAGAAGAAATCGGGCGCGTCTGATGCGTCCGCCCGTGCGCCCGCGTTGCGTAGCCGGCGGAGTCGCATCAGCCCCGCTCCAAGCCAGGCCAGCCGCAGCAGCGCGCCCGACACGAGCACCATGGCGATAATCGATGGCCACCGCGGTGCCGTCGCACGCGTAATCACAGGCGACTGCACGGAGGCGGAGCCGGAGACGACCGCTCCGAGAACCGGTGATGGTGGCGTCCCGTCGAGTGCGACGACTGACGTCAGGGCTTCAGGCGGCTGCCAGGGCTGGATGACCGGCAGTGCGAGGCAGATGACGAGCGCCGTCCGCCACCAGGCATAGCGGACGACTGGCGCGTCGATCGGCACCAGGCGGGTCACGACGGCCGCCACCAGTGCCAGCATCCCGACCTGCACGGCCCACGCAACGAGGTTCGATAGCGCTGTCTCGGTCATTCGTCCATCTCCTCGATGATGCGGCGGATGTTCTGTTGTTCGTCTCTGGACAGCCGGTTGTCTTTCGCAAGGTGCACGAGCAGGCCGGTCGCCGCGCCGTCGAACACGCGGTCGACGAAGTCCGTGACCATCTGCCCGACGACCTGGTGCCGCGGCCGCGTCGGCCGGTATACATACGCCCGCTCGACACGGCTGGTCTTGAGATAGTTCTTTTCCTCGAGGATCTTCATCATCGTCATGACGGTCGTGTAGGCAATGGGCCGCTGTTCCCGAAGGCTCTCGTACACCTCGCGGACGGTGGCCTTCTCGCGCAGCCAGACGACTTTCATGACGGCCAGTTCGTGCGGGGTGAGGGTTGGATGGGGGGTGCTTATGATTTCTACTAACTATTTAGTACTAGGTATCCGTTGTCAAGTGGGTCATCGTCTCCAGCCGCGGAGCGTAGACTCGATCGCCGTCTTCGGCTGGCTCCGGGGGGAAAGACGAGGGCGCGGCTATACTGCGCATCATGCCTGTCCGAACGACGGTGATGATGATCGCCGCCCTCCTGATGGCTGTGGCCAGTGACGCAGACACCTACCCCAGGCAGCCGGGAGTGGACGCGGTCCACTACGTGTTTCGCCTGACCATCGACGACAGCTCCAATCGGATTACCGGCGAAACCACCATCACCTTCCGCCTCGCCGAACGCGCCAGAGAGGTGTGGCTCGACCTGACGTCGGCGGCGGAGGGCAAAGGGATGACGGTATCGGCCGTGACCATCGGCGGCCGTGCGGTACCCATCGAACACGCGGCCGATCGGCTGCACATCCCGCTGCCGTTCGCGGTCGGGTCCGGCCAAGAGGTTCAGGCCGTCGTGACCTACAGCGGCATCCCTGCCACCGGGCTTCGGTTGATCCAGAACATTCACGGCGAACGGACGATATTCAGCGAGAACTGGCCGAATCGCGCCCGGCAGTGGCTGCCGATGATCGATCATCCATCCGACAAAGCCACCGGTGAGCTCGTCGTGACGGCACCGGCTCATTATCAGGTCGTCGCCAACGGGCTGCTGGTGGAGGAAGTGGATCTCGCCGGCGGCGTCCGGCGCACCCACTGGAAGCAGTCGGTGCCGATTGCGTCATGGCTGTACGCCCTCGGCGTGGCGCGATTCGCCGTGCACCACTATGACGTGGTCCGCGGGATCCCGCAGCAGGCGTGGGTCTTTCCACAGGACCGGGAGCAGGGTTATCAGATCTTCGAGCTCACCGGACGCAAGGCGTTCGAATTTTTCAGCGACGCGGTGGGACCCTATCCGTACGAGAAGCTCGCCCATGTGCAGGCGGCAGGTCTCGGCGGCGGCACCGAACACGCGTCGGCCATCTTCTACGGCGAGAAAGGCGTTGCGAGCGGCCGCGCACCGGTCGTCCACGAAGTCGCGCACCAGTGGTGGGGCAACGCGGTCACCGAAAAGGATTGGGACGATGTCTGGCTGAGCGAGGGCTTTGCGACCTACTTCACTCACCTGTATACCGAGCAGTTCAACGGACGGGACGCCTTCGTGCGCAATCTGCGCGCTGATATTCAGACGATCATTGCCGCTCAGAACGCCGCACCGGATCAGCCGATCATCCACCGCAACCTCTCAGATATGACCCAGGTGCTCAATCGCCTCGTCTACCAGAAGGCCGGGTGGGTCCTGCACATGCTGCGAGGCACGATCGGCACCGAGACGTTCTGGACCGGCATCCGCGACTATTACCGCCGCTACCGCAATCAGAATGCGTCGACCGACGACTTCCGGCAGGTGATGGAACGGGCTGCCGGCACCTCACTGTCGTGGTTCTTCGACCAGTGGCTGACCCGTCCCGGGATGCCGTCGCTCAAAGGTGGGTGGCGCTACGACGCGGTCGCCAAACAGGTGCAGATCGAGATCGCGCAGGTCCAGGCCGGGCCCTCGTTCCGGATTCCGATCGAGATCGCCATCGCGGGCACCACCGGTCAACCGCGCATCGAGCGGTTGGAGCTCAGCGAGGGCACAGGTCGTTTCGCGTTGGCCGCGGATACCGAGCCGGCTTCGGTGACGCTCGATCCCAACAGCTGGGTGCTGATGCAGGTAGTGGAATTCGTCAGAATTCCCTGACGGAGCAACGGATGTACGCCAGACTCATCGTCCCGATCACGGCCGGACTGCTGCTCGCGGGCACCGCCACGCATGCGCAGTACTACCAGACCGACTTTCCCGCGGACGAATTTCGAAGCCGGCACGCGAAAGTCTTCGAACAGATCGGCGCGACCGGGGTCGCTACCGAGTTTCAGCTCGACGCCGCGGCCCGCTACGTCTTTCTCGTCAACGACGCGCGGCTCGAAGGCTATCGCTCCATCACCGCCAGCGGGACCGAGAACATCAACAACATGCACTACGTCCGCAACACCTCGACGCTGAAGGAGGGCGATCTGGTGCTGATGGACTTTGCCCCGGACTACCGCTACTACGTCAGCGACATCGGGCGCGTCTGGCCCGTGAACGGCAAGTACACCGCCCAACAACGCCAGCTGCTGCAGTTCGTCCTCGAGTTCCACAGGGCCGTGCTGTCACGGATCCGTCCGGGCGTGACCGCGATGCAGATCCACGACGAAGCCAGGCAGGCGATGGAGCCGGTGTTCTCGCGCACCCGGTTCTCGAAGCCGATCTACGAACAGGCGGCGCGCACCCTGGTTCAGAACGGTGGCGGCGTGTTCTCGCATACCGTCGGCATGGCAGTGCACGACGTCGGCAGCTACCGCGGCGGGCCTCTCGAGCCGGGTCAGGTCTTCTCGGTCGATCCGCAACTGTGGGTTCGGGAAGAGAACCTCTACCTGCGCTTCGAGGACACGGTGGTCGTGACCGCAAGCGGGGTCGAGAACTTCACGGACTTCATCCCGATGGAGCTCGACGACATGGAAAAGCTCGTGCTCGAAAAGGGGGTCGTCCAGAAGACACCACCTGTGCCGGCGTCGGCGATTCGGAAAGACCTGGCCAGACGGTGACTGCGACAATCGGGCAACGTCGACGTTCGCGCGCCAGCATGAAGCGAGCTCTTTGACAGGGAGGCTCATCACGTGCAGTTCATCACGCGTCTGCTGATCAACGCGGCCGCACTCTGGGCGGCGATCCGGCTCGTGCCGGGTATCTCCTTCGAGGGAGACTGGCGGCTCCTGTTGGTCGTGGCCCTGGTGTTCGGCATTCTGAATGCCGTGATCCGCCCGATTCTTTTCGTGCTGACGTTCCCGTTTCTCGTCCTCACACTTGGGCTTTTCACCTTTGTGCTGAATGCCGTCATGCTGTGGCTGACGAGCGCCGCGTCGGACCTGTTCGGACTGCGTTTCCATGTCGACGGGTTCGGCGCTGCCTTCGTCGGCGCCTTGATCGTCACGGTCATCAGCTTCGCGCTGTCCCTGCTCGTCGGGCCCCGACGTGAGAGGCAGTACCGGGTGCGCCGGCTGCGCCGGGATTGAACGCTTCCGGCCCGTCTCGCATAAGATTCCGCAGATGCAGCCAAAGGAACTGACGGTCCGCGGTCTGGTGCTCGGCGTCCTCATCACCACGGTCTTTACGGCGGCCAACGTCTACCTCGGGCTGAAAGTGGGTCTCACGTTTGCCTCCTCGATCCCGGCAGCGGTGATCTCGATGGCGCTTCTGAGTCTGGTGCGCGATTCCTCGATTCTCGAAAACAACATCGTTCAGACCGTCGCCTCCGCAGCCGGCACGCTCTCCGCGATCATTTTCGTGTTGCCGGGGCTCGTTATCGTCGGCTGGTGGACCGGCTTTCCGTTCTGGACGTCGTCACTGGTCTGCCTGAGCGGCGGCGTGCTCGGCGTGCTCTTCACGATCCCGCTGCGGCGGGCGCTCGTGACGACTTCGGACCTGCCGTATCCCGAGGGAGTTGCAGCAGCGGAAGTGCTCAAGGTCGGCTCTGGCGCGCGCGGCGAAACCAAGGACGAGACCGGTGAGGCGCGCGAGGGTCTGACAGCCGTCGTCCTGGGCTCCCTCGCGTCGGCGGGTCTTGCGGTGTTCTCCGCCACCCGCATCGGTGCTGCGGGCGTCGCCAGTTATGTCGCGCTGACGGGGCGCGTGGCCACCGGCTACGATATCGCCTTCTCGCTCGCGCTCTTCGGCGCGGGGCACCTGGTGGGCCTGTCGGTTGGCATGGCGATGCTGACCGGGCTGCTGATCGCGTGGGTCGGGGGCGTCCCGATCCTTACCTATCTGCAGCCGGCGCCGGACGGCGTTCCGCTGCTCACCCATGCGGCGCAGGTCTGGCGCCTGCAGGTGCGTTTCATCGGCGCCGGCACGATCGGCGTCGCGGCGATCTGGACGCTGGCTAAGCTCGCCAGGCCTGTCGTCGGCGGCTTGATCGCCACCCTGGCGTCGTCGCGAGCAACTGCGACAACCGACGAACTGGATCGTGACCTGTCGCCAGGCTGGATCATCGGGCTAACGGCGCTCTGCCTGCTGCTGGCCGGATGGCTCTCGGTCCGATTCCTGGCCGGCACCTCGCTCGGAGCGGACACCGTGACGCTGACGGCGATCGCCGTGCCCTTCGTCCTGATCATCGGCTTTCTCATTGCCGGCATCTGTGGCTACATGGCCGGGCTGATCGGCGCGTCGAACAGCCCCATTTCGGGCGTCGGGATCCTTTCCGTCGTCACGTGCGCGGCGATCCTCCTGCTGTTCGTGAGCCCCTCGCCTGAGACCCGCCCCGCGCTCGTCGCATTCGCACTGTTCGTGACCGCGATCGTCTTCGCGTGCGCGACGATCTCGAACGACAACCTGCAGGACCTCAAGACCGGTCAGCTCGTCGGCGCATCCCCCTGGAAGCAGCAGGTGGCGCTGATCGTCGGCGTGGCGGCAGGAGCGGTGGTGATTCCTCCGGTGCTCAACCTGCTGGCGCAGGCCTATGGCTTCGCGGGAGCGGCGAACGTGGGTACGGTCACATCGAACCCGCTGCCCGCGCCACAGGCGACGCTCATCTCCGCGCTCGCGCAGGGGGTCATCGGCGGTAATCTCGATTGGAAGATGATCGGCATCGGCGCGCTCGTCGGCCTCGGTGTGATTGCGATCGACGAAACCCTCCGCGTGACGAAGCGCCTTCGCATCCCCCCGCTCGCCGTGGGCATCGGGATCTACCTGCCGATGTCGTCGACGTTTGCCGTCGTGGTCGGCGCCGTGGTCTCGCACTGGTACAACGGACGCGCGGCCCGTATGCGCGCGCCCGAGCGCGCCGAGCGCCTCGGCGTCCTGGTGGCATCCGGACTGATCGTTGGCGAGAGCTTGTTCGGCGTCCTGAACGCGGGCCTCATCGTCGCGTTCTCGACCGACGCCCCACTGGCTCTCGTGCCGGCAGACTTCATCGCGGCCAACGTCATCGGGACGCTCGCCTTCGTGACTCTCGTCGTCCTGCTCTATGGGTGGATGATCCGTCGTGGAACGGCCGCCCCGTCTCCCTCTGCTCATTCGTAAGCTCGGTAGCCGCCCCCTGTGGAGTATGGGTCGAGACCGTACGATGATCTCGCCGTCCGCCCGCAGGCAGGATCCGTGCGTGGTAGGATCCGCCCGATCATGCGTATCCAGCCGATTGCACGCGCCGCCTGGGTGCTCGGCGCAACGCTCACGGTGACAGCCGCAGCACTTGTCGCACAGCAGGCGCAGGCACCGCTTCCGTCCTCAGGCCTGCAATACGCCGCTTTCAGGATCAGATTCGCACCCGACGGCGCGCTCACGCTCCAGGGGCAGGGCTGGCCGACGTTCAGCGGCACGTGGAAGAACGAAGGCGGCGAACTGACGCTGGTCACCACCGGCGGACCGCCGGCGTGCTCAGCGCCCGGGCGCTATCGATTCCAGGTCGACGGCACGCGCGTGACCCTCGCCGTGGTGGCCGACGAGTGCACGCCCCGGCGCATGATCCTCAATGGCAGTACCTGGCGGCCCGAAGGCGAGGCTGCGCCGGTACCGGAGCGGCGCATCGTCCGGACCGGAGCCGCTCGTCCCCCTGCATTGCCGAAGCCCGAAAGGGCGACGGGAAGCTGGCCGTCGTTCCGGGGACCGAACGCGTCCGGTGTCGCCGATGGGCAGGATCTGCCCGAACGCTGGGACGCCAGGACCGGAGAAAACGTCCTCTGGCGGACGCCGATTCCCGGCCTCGCCCATTCGAGCCCAATCGTCTGGGGAGACCGCGTGTTCGTGACGACGGCGATCAGCAGCAAGCCGGGTGCGTCGTTCAAGCCGGGGCTTTACGGAGACGGCGACGCATCGGATGATCGCTCTCTCCACAAGTTCGTGCTCTACGCAATCGACAAGCGGACGGGCAAGATTGCCTGGGAGCGCGTTGCTTCTTCCAGCGAGCCGCGCAACAAGCGCCACATCAAGTCCACCTACGCCAGCGCCTCGCCGGCCACCGACGGACGCCTGGTCGTTGCCTGGTTCGGTTCGCAGGGTGTGCACGCCTACGACGTGAACGGCACACCGCTCTGGCAGGTCGATCTCGGCCGCGTCGACATGGGTGCCTACGACATCCCCTCGTTCGAGTGGGGGCCCGCCAGCTCGCCGATTCTCTGGAACGGCCTCGTGCTGCTGCAGTGCGACACCCAGACCGACTCCTTCCTTCTTGCGCTCGACGCCACGACGGGAAAGACGGTGTGGAAAACAGACCGTACGGAGATTCCCTCGTGGGGAACGCCGACGGTGATCACGACGGCTGCGGGCGACGAGCTCGTGACCAACGCATCGAACTACATCCGCGGCTACGATCCGCGCACCGGCAAGGAGTTGTGGCGACTCGGCGGCAGCTCCAAGATCACCGCGCCAACCCCCATCCTCGCCAGCCTTGGCCCGGGCTCCGGCAGCCAGGCGACCGGGCTCATCGTGGTGGCGAGCGGACGCGGTCCGGAACGACCGATCTTCGCGGTGCGTCCCGGCGCCCGCGGCGACCTCACGCTCCCGAAAGACCAGACCAGCAGCGCCGCGGTTGCCTGGAGCAAGACCGGCCGCGGCTCCTACATGCCTACGCCGCTCGTCTACGACTCGATCCTCTACGTGCTCGCCAACAACGGGGTGTTCGATGCCTACGACCTGCAGACGGGTGAGGAGATCTATCGCCAGCGCCTCGAACCGGTCGGCAGCGGCTTCAGCGCGTCACCTGTCGCGGCCGACGGCCGCATCTACCTCTCCAGCGAAGACGGCGAGATCATCGTCCTCGCCGCGGGACGGGCATTCCGGCAGATCGGCACCAGCTCGATGGGCGAGCTGGTAATGGCGACGCCGGCATTGTCAGAGGGCGTGATGTACGTGCGCTCCTCGTCCAGCCTCTTTGCGATCGGCAAGCGCAAATAGGCTTCCAGCTTCCGGCTTCCAGCTTCCGGCTGAAAGCCGACTAGCAGCCTCTCTCCTGCCTCAGCGCTCGATCACGAGACGTGGATCCGACTTCCGTTCGGCGTTCGGTCCGGTGCAGATGTCGAAGTAGTAGGTCAGCTGATCGCCAGCCAGGTCGCTGCCCTTTTTGATCTTCAGCTGGATATTGTTCTTGTGCTGCCGCTTCGACCGGTCGTCGATATCTTCCTGCGCTGATTGGAATCGATCGTCTGGATGACCTCGTGGACGCCGCAGATGTTGGGATGGTCGAGCGCCGCAACGCACGCGCCTCGCGGATCAATCGCCGGCGCGAGGAATCGTCGGCCGCCTTGTCCGGCGCGATGAACTTGATCGCAACCGGACGGTCCAGGGCGAGATCCTGGGCGAGGTAAACCGATCCCATCCCGCCGGAGCCGCGAAGTCGGTCCAGGCGGTAATTCGACAAACGCGCGGCCGGGGAGGCTGGA
>JACDBQ010000357.1 GCA_013694845.1 Acidobacteriota bacterium | reverse complement strand
CACGCGGGGTTCGGTTCGTCTCGGCGACGACCGGCTGGCGCGCGACAACGTGTTCCATTTCGTCGTCTCACCAAGCCAGCGGGTGAAGGTGATCATCGTCGAGCGTCAGGCGGCCTCGAGAGCCGCCAGCCTCTACCTCGCACAGGCGCTAGCGCTCAGTGAGTCACCGTCGTTCGACGTGGTGCAGAGGCCGATGGGTGGCGTCAGTCCGGAGGACATCGCCACGGCGGCGGTCGTCATGCTGAACGACGTGCCGGTCTCGAAAACGATGGCCGAGCAGCTCTCCCGGTTCGTGGAAGGCGGTGGCGGGCTGTTTGCGGCATTCGGAGAACGCGCCACCTGGCCCGCGGAGCAGGCGGCTGTCGTGCCCGCCCTGCCAATGGGCACGATCGACCGCACTCGCGGCACCCCGGGCCGCATCGGGTCCGTCGAGTACGGCAGCCCGGTGTTCGAGTCGTTTCGCGGGCCCAGGAGCGGAGATTTCTCCTCGGCGCGTTTTTATCACTACCGTGAAGTCGCGGCCGCGGACGGCTCTCGCATCCTCGCGCGGTTTGACGACGGAGCCCCGGCGCTGTTGGAGCGCAGCTTCGGGAACGGCCGGGCTCTGCTCTGGACCTCGACCCTGGACGTGGCGTGGAACGACATGGCGCTCAAACCGGTGTTTCTGCCGTTCATCCATCGCCTTGGGGCCACTCTGGCGTCCTATAAACAGCGGCCGCCGTTCATGACGGTGGGCGACGTTACGTCGACCGCCCCGGCGGCGGGCCCCGGCGGAACCCGGGCGCGAACCCCCAGTGCTTTGCCGGTGGTGCTCACCCCTGCGGGCAAGCGGCTTGCCCCCGAAGGGACCAGCGCCGCAGTTGAATTGACCGAGCAGGGTTTCTACGAGATCCGGGCGGGTGACCCGGACGCGGAACCGCTCACGCTAGCGGCGAACGTGGACCTGGCGGAATCGGATCTGACGGCGATCGACCCGCAGGATGTCGTGGCGGGCGCGACCGGCCTCGCCGGCGGCGCGGCCGCGGCGGGATCAAATGCGACCGTCACCAATGAGGAGCGCGAGCGCTCACAACGTGTATGGTGGTATCTGCTCTTTGGTGGGCTGGTGCTGCTGACGGCAGAGACGCTCCTCGCCAATGGGATAAGGACTCGTTACTTGTAGGTTCCAGGGGTTCCAAGGGGTTCTGGGTTCTGGGGGTTTTCCGCATCCCGCATCCCGCATCCCGCATCCCGGAATGGGACCCCGCATTCGCAGTTCTTTGTTTCTTCTGGGGTCATGTATGCATGATTCGGCATCGGAACTCCGCGGAATCATTCAGCAGGTACGTCGGCGCTGGCGCATGAAGCTTGCGGCTCGCGGCGCGCTCACGGTGCTTGCCACTGCACTGTTGGTGTTTCTCGCATCCGCGAGCGCCCTGGAAGCAGCGCGATTCACCGCCGGCGCGATCCTGATCGCGCGGATCGGTCTGGCGGTCGCGATCGCCGCGCTGGTGGCCGTATTTTTCGTCCGTCCGCTGCTGCGGCGCGTCAGTGATGAGCAGGTCGCGCTCTACCTCGAAGAGCACGAACCCTCGCTCCAGGAAGCGATCATCAGCGCCGTTGAAGCGACGCGCGCGACCGAAGGGTCGGGTGCTCAGCATTCCCACGCGCTCCTTCGCAAACTGGTCGAAAGCGCGGTCCAGCAGTCGCAGGCCATCCAACACGGCCGACGTGTCGAGCAACGGCCGGTACGTCGTTACGCCGGCACGCTCGCAGCGGTGGCGCTAGCCGCGGTCGCCCTGTTCGTCTTCGGCCCCGCCTATCTTCGCCACGCCGCGTCCGCGATGTTCGTCCTCTCGCGTGACGTGGAGGCGGCGATGCCCTATCGGATCGACGTCAAGCCTGGCACTGCCACCATCTCACGTGGCGCCGACCAGGTGATCACGGCAGCGTTGTCCGGCTTCGACTCCGACGATGCGGCGCTGATGGTGCGGAAGGGAGCTGACGCCCCGTTCGAGCGTGTGCCGATGGTTCGCGGCGAGGGGGGCGGCTACGACGGCATGCTCTTCGATCTGTCCGTGCCGGTGGACTACTACGTCGAGGCCGAGGGGGTCCGCTCCGGGACCTTCACATTGAAGGTCGTCGAACTGCCCTACGTCCAGAAGCTCGAGCTGGAGTATCACTTCCCCCCATACACCGGGCTCAAGCCACAGAAGATCGCGGACGGCGGCGACATCGCGGTGCTGCGCGGCACCGAGGTCCGTGTCCGGGCCGTACCGACGATGGCCACAGCCGGCGGTCAGGTCGTGATCGAAAAGGGGACCTCACACGCGCTCCTTCCCGCGGTCGACGGGGCGCTGACCGGCAGCTTCACGGTGGGCAAGGACAGTCTCTACCATCTCGAGATGGATGCGCCGACCGGCGAACGGGTCACCGCGTCGCCGCAATACACGATTGACGTGCTGGCCGACGGACCGCCGACAGTGTCGATCGCAAAGCCCGGCCGCGACACGCAGGCGTCACCGATCGAAGAGGTCTTCGTCGAGGCACGCGCCGATGACGATTTCGGGGTCAGGAACCTTGAGCTTGTTTACGCGGTCAACGGTGCGGACGAAAAGAGGGTCCGCCTGTTCACCGGGCAGAAGCGGCTGCCAGCAGTGTCGGCCGGACACACGTTCTATCTCGAGGAGCTCGGGCTCAAGCCGGGGGACTTCGTCGCCTACTACGCGCGCGCGACCGACAACGACGCCGTCCAGGGCGGGAAACCGGCGACGAGCGATATCTATTTCGTGCGGATCCGTCCGCTGAGCAAGGACTTCAAGCAGGCGCAGTCGCAGGCGAGTGGGGGCGGCGGACAGCAGCAGGAGCAGGCGGCCGGCAATCTGTCGGAGCAGCAGAAGAAGATCATCACGGCGACGTTCAACGTGCAGCGGGATCGTCAAACGATGTCGGCCGGCAAGTTGCGCGAGAACACCACGGTCGTTGGTCTGTCGCAGGCGAAGCTGCGCAGCCAGGTCGAGGAGCTGGTGCTGCAGATGACCCAGCGCCTCGGCGGCGACGCGTCATTCAAGAAAATCATCGACTTACTGCCGAAAGCGGTGACCGAGATGAAGACCGCCGAAGGCAAGTTGCAGGCGGCGGCGCCAGACGCGGCCTTGCCGCCCGAGCAGAAGGCTCTGCAGTATCTGCAGCAGGCCGAAGAAGAGTTCGAGACGCAAGTCCAGATGCGGCAGCAGCAAGGTGGCGGCGGCGGCGGCGGTCAGCCGCAGAACCGCGACCTCTCGGAGCTCTTCGAGCTCGAAGTCGACCGCATGGCGAACCAGTACGAAATGCGCCAGCAGGCCTCGCAGCAGCAGGCCGACCAGAAGGCCGACGAGCTGGCCGAGAAGCTCAAGGAACTGGCGCGCCGCCAGGAGCAGGAAGCCGAGCGTCAGCGGCGGCGCGCGGCGGCGGGCCAACTGCAATCGGGTGGCGCCTCGGGAAACGCGCAGCGCGAATTGGCCGACCAGGTCGAGCAGGCGGCCCGCCAGCTCGAACAGCTGGCACGCGAGGAAAACCGGACCGATCTCGCCCGCTCGGCGCAGGAGCTGCGCCAGAGCGCCGATGCGATGCGCCGCGCCGCCGCGAACGGCGAGCAGGCCGGCGGCGCCCAGTCCGCCGAAGCGCTCGAGCGTCTGCGGCAGGCCGAGCAACAGCTGCAGCGGACGCAGACCGGTCGAGCGCAGCGCGACGTGAACGACGCCGTCCGCCGCGCCGAAGAGATCGCCGCCGAACAGAAGGCCATCGCCAACCAGGTGATGGGGCTGCCTCCGGCCACGGAGCGGAATCGCGACCAGGTCCAGGGGCTGCTCGATCGCAAGAGCGGGCTCGAACAGAAGGTGACCGACCTCGAGAAGCAGATCGACAGGGCGTCGGCGGACATGCGCCGCGAGGAACGCGACGCTTCACGCCGCATGAGTGAAGCCGCCGGCAGTATCCGCGACAACCGCGTGCGCGACAAGATCCGATACTCGGGGGCCCTGGTCCGTTCGGGGATGTCGCAGGCCGACACCGAAAACTTCGAGCGTGAAATCGGTTCGAACCTCCAGGCGCTGCAGGACAAACTCGGTGAGGCGCAGGCCGCACTCGGGCGCACCCGTCCGGACGCTCAGGCCGCAGCCCTCGAACGGGCCCGCCAGCTCGCCCGCAACATGGAGTCGATGGGTGAGCGCGCACGGGAACGCCAGGGAGGGCAACAAGGAGCCCAGGGCGAACAGGGACGTGGGGAAGGGCAGCAACAGGACGCGCGCGGGCAGCAAAGCCAGGCGGGTCAGCAGGGGCAGGGCGGCCAGCAAGGCCAAGGCGGGCAGCAAGGGCAGAATGGTCAGCAGGGTCAGGGTGGCCAGCAAGGTCAGGCCGGGCGACTGGGTGGTCAGCAGGGAGGCGATCGGCAGGGCCAGCAGCAGAGTGGTCAGGGCGGCCGTAACGACGGCGACCGTACGCAGGATGGACGTGGTGGCCAAGGCGACACGACCGGTGCCCCACGATTCGGCGGCGGTGGCGGCGACCGGCGTCCTGGGAGCGGCCCGATGTCACCCGAAGACGCCCGCCAGTTCCGTGCAGAGATCCGGCAGATGACCAGGAGCGCGGAGCAACTGCGCGGCGGAGTCGGCAAGGAAGACCAGGCGGCCGTGGCCGACATGTTGAAGAAACTGCGGGCGCTCGACAGCGACCAGGTTTTCAAGGACCCGGCGCAGTTCGATCGACTCCAGACGCAGGCCGCCGACGCCGTCAAACGATTCGAGTTCAATCTTCGTCGTCGGTCGGAGCTCAAGGGGAACGAGGTGCTGCTCTCCGGCGACGGCGACGTGCCGGAGGAGTTCAGAAAGCTCGTGGAGCAGTATTACAAGTCACTCTCGAAGGGCCCCGACAGGACCGACCAGAACGACAAGAAAGAGAAGAACGAGAAGAAGTGAACGCTCTCGTTTTCAACAAGGAGTCTGCGTGAACACCAGATTCAGACTGCCCCTGATCGCGTTGATGGGGTTGGCGCTCACGGTCGCGACACCCCAGGCACAGCAGGCGAAACCGGCAGCCAGGACATCGACGCCCATCAACATACCGTTCGAGCAGTACACGTTGCCCAACGGGCTGCGCGTGATCCTGTCACAGGACAAGGCGACGCCAACGGTGGCCGTGAATTTGTGGTACCACGTGGGCTCCAAGAACGAAGAGGCAGGCCGCACCGGCTTCGCGCACCTCTTCGAGCACGTCATGTTCACCGGGTCCGGCAACATCCCCTACGGCACCCACGACAAGCTGACCAACGGAGTCGGCGGCTCGAACAATGGCACCACCGACAACGACCGCACCTTGTATTACGAGACGGTGCCGGCCAACTATCTCGAGACCGCGATCTGGCTCGAAGCCGACCGGATGGGATACCTGCTCGACGCGCTCGACATCGCGAAGCTGAACGCCCAGCGCGACATCGTGAAGAACGAACGACGGCAGCGGGTCGACAACCAGCCCTATGGACGGGTGGGAGAAATCCTGTCGGCCTCGATGTATCCGCAGGGGCACCCGTACTCGTGGTCGGTGATCGGGAGCATGGAAGACCTGTCAGCCGCGTCAGAAGAGGATGTGAAGAGTTTCTTCCGTCTCTACTACGCACCGAACAACGCGATCCTCACGATCGTGGGTGACATCGATCCGGCGCGGACGAAACAGTGGATCACGAAGTATTTCAGCGGTGTCGAGCGCGGCAAGGCGATCACCCGGCCCGGAATCGAGCCGGTCAATTTGTCGACCGAGAAACGGCTGGTCTACGAGGACAAGGTTCCGCTCCCGAGGCTTCACGTGCAGTGGCCCACGGTCGGGGCCAGACATCCCGACGTCTTCGCGTTGAGTGTGCTGGGTTCCGTCCTTTCATCGGGGCGGACCGCGCGACTCACGAAAGCCCTCGTCTACGACAAACAGGCCGCGGCGTCGATCGGCGCCTTCCAGTCGACGTCCGAAGACGTCGGTGAGTTCAGCCTGACGGTGACCCCTCGCGCCGGAAGCACGCTCACCTCGCTCGAGCAGGAGGCCGACGCGATCATCGAGAAGCTCAAGGCTGAAGGGCCGACGACGCAGGAGCTCCAGCTGGCGACGGCGTCGCAGGAGCTGCAGTTCGTGAGCGGGCTCCAGTCGAATCTCGGCAAGTCCAACCAGCTCGCCGACGGAGCGGGCTACCAGAACAATCCCGCTTACTACCGCACGGCGTACGACGCACGGCGCGCTGTCACACCCGGCGACGTCAAGCGTGTCGCCGGTAAATACCTGACGAAAGGACGCGTGGTGCTGAGTGTTGTGCCCGAGGGCAAGCCGGAGCTCGCCGCCAAACCCGAGGCGAGCCAGAAGGTCGGCCCAGCCGACAAGCTCGGATCAGGCGGGGAGGTGAACTGATGCGTCGCCACCTGTCGCTCGCCTGCGCGCTGCTGCTGACGCTCGCCACGGCGGCGCCGATCGCGCAGCAACTCGACCGGAAGAAAGCCCCGACTCCAAGCAGGATACCTGAGCTGCGCGTGCCGACCTGGACGAGCGGGAAGCTGTCGAACGGCGCCCAGCTCCTGGTGGCCGAGCGGCGCGGTCTGCCGCTGATCTCCTTCACCATTTCGTTCGTCGGGGGAACGAACCAGTTCGAGACGCCCGACAAGCTCGGCGTCGCGGCATTCACCACCGCCATGATGCGCGAGGGGACCCGGACGCGGGACGCCGAGGCCCTCGCCCTCGCGCTCCAGATGCTCGGCACGAATGTCGGGGCCGGCGTCGGTGACGAAAGCGGCTCCGTGTCGTTCCTGGCCACGACCGAGACGTTCGCGCCGACGCTCGAGATCCTCGCGGACATGCTGCTGAACCCGACGTTTCCCGCGCCGGCGCTCGAGCGGCTCCGGGCGCAGCGGCTGATCGCGCTCGCCCAGCAGAATGCGCAGCCCGGGTTCATCGGTGACCGCGTGTTCTCGCGCGTCCTGTATGGCACCGCGCACCCATTCGGTCAGACCGTCGATGAATCGAGTATCAAAGCGGCGACGCGCGACGATGTCGCGGCCTTTCACAAAGCGTATTTCCAACCCGGCCGCGCGATCGTGACCGTCGTGGGTGACATCGACACTGCCGGCGCAAAGGCCGCCGTCGAGAAGGTGCTTTCAGGCTGGACCGCCGGCGGCGCGAAGCCACCCTTCACCTACCCGGCGATCCCCGAAGCGCGGGCGACGGCGATCTACCTGGTCGACAAGCCCGGCGCCAAGCAGTCGGTGTTTAACATCGGCCTGCCCGGCCCGCCCAGGAATACCCCGGACTACATGGCGCTGCAAGTCATGAACTTCATCCTCGGCGGACACTTCCAGTCGCGGCTGAACGCCAACATTCGCGAGGAGAAGGGCTACAGCTACGGCGTGAACTCCGGCTTTTCGTATGGCAAGGGCCCGGGACCCTTTCGGGCCGGCGGCGACGTCGTGAGCGAAAAGACCGATGCCGGACTGGTCGAATTCATGAAGGAGCTCCGCGGCATCCACGGCGGCCGGCCGATCACGGACGAGGAGATGCAGACGGCCAGGGAGACGCTGATTCAGCGTCTACCGTCGCAGTTCAGTTCCGTGACCGCGATCGGCTCGACGATCACGAACCTGTATGTGCAGGATCTGCCCCCCGACTACTACCAGAACTATGCCAAGGCCGTGTCGGCGATCACGAAGGACGACGTCCTCCGGGTCGCAAAGAAATATGTCGACCTCGATCATCTGAACATCGTGATCGTCGGTGATCGGAAGTCGATCGAAGGCCCGCTGAAGGCCACCGGGATCGCGCCGATCGTGGTGCTGGATGCGGACGGCGTGCAGAAATAATCACACCGTGGAGGTCAGGAGACAGGCGTCATCTGATGACACCCGACTTCCGCGGGTCGGGTGGCGGCGTCAACCGCCAGACGGCGCTGCCGGTCGCACAATAGATCGCGCCATCTTCGCTCACCTGGACGGCGCGCAGGCCTTCCATCCTTCCCTCGAGCAGCTTCTCAGTCGTGACTGCCCGCGTCCGGTCGTTCTGGTGGAATTGGACGCGCAGAAGGGACCCCGCGCCGCGCGCGGCCACGAAGAGGTTGCCGTGAAATTGCGGAACCGCATCTCCACGACTGAATGCCAGTGATGTTGTCCAGGGCTCGCCCGGCAGCACGTAGGTCGCGCGCTGTCCCGCGCGGCGTGGCCGGTCCACGCCGGTGACGAGCACACGGAGACGCTCGATGCCGTCCGGGCCTCGTTCGGCCATCCACAGCGCGTTCCCGTCCGGCCCCCAGTCCAGGCCCCGCGGCGACGCCAGTCCGCTCCAGAAGACCGGCGATGCCGCCGGCTGGTCATCCGGCGTTCGGCCGTCGGGATTCAGGCGCAGGATCTTCCCGCCCCAATCAGACAGCCGCTCCGCTGCATCACGATCGTTCGCGTCATCGAAGGCCGCGTAGAGCTTGGCGTCCGGCCCGAAGCGCACCACCGCGGAGGGCTCAGGCGAGGCGGGAATGTCAGCGAGGATCCGCATCCGATCGATGAGCTGGTCGCCCTGAAGGCGGTAACGGACCAGACCGAAGACGCCCGGCTGCGAGTGGATGACGAACACATGTCCGGTGCTCGCGAAGTCGGGGGCGAGTGCGAGGGAGAGCAGTTCGGCGCCCGTGTCGGCAACGACCGGCGGCGCGGCGTTCACCGAATCCTCAACGATGCGAACACGGCCGCCGCGTTCCGCGATCAGCAGTCGGCCGTCCGGCGCGAGCGCCATGTCGGCGAGATCAGCGATCCCGTCCACAACCAGCACTGCACTCAATTGAATGCCGTCCACCGTCGTGAGACGCTCGCCATTCACGAGCGGAGTGGCGGTTGCCGGTGACGTGGAACCGATGACCGTGACGCGGAGGGTACCCGAGCGGGCACTTTCGGCGTCCGCATCGCCGCTGGTGAACGCCGCAATCTCGAGGACGTGGGTGCCTGGCGGCATCACCGGCAGGCGCCCCGAACAGGCGAACCCGGTCGGGCCGGCCGTGGACGTGCAGGTCGCGTCCGCGATTTCTGACCGGGTTCCGTCGACGTAGATCGCGTAGCGGAAGGTCGCGAGCTCGGCAGTGCCTTGCGCGGGTTGGTCCCAGCCGATCCGCTCGCGCCCCGTGATGGTTTCACCGGTGCCTGTACCCGGCGAGGGGGCAGGCGGGCGGTTGCCCGTCTCGCACGCCGCCGTCGCGGCGGCGGTCAGCAGGACGATGGCGGCAGAAAGCAGAGTGCCAGGCGCGGCCATCAGTAGATAATACGCCCGGGTCGACCGATACAACCGGAAGAGTACCTATGCGTCTTGCCTTTTTTGCCACCGTGATCATCTCGATCGCAGCCGATTCTGCCGCGCAGTTTCGAGTCAGCGTGCATGCGTCCGGCTTTACCGAGCCGGTCGCTATCGTCCAGGATCCAACCGACTCCTCGGTTCAGTTTGTCGTCGAACAACGTGGCAGGATCCGAGTCTTTCGTGCTGGCGTCGTACTGCCGACTGATTTCCTGGACCTTCGTTCGTCGGTGAGAGCCGGCGGTGAACAGGGGCTGCTCGGGCTCGCGTTCCCTCCGGACGCCGGCGCGACCGGACGTTTCTTCGTCAACTTCACGAACACTGACGGTCACACGGTGGTTGCCCGCTACCGACGTCCCCTCAACCCGCTCATGGCCGACCCTTCGTCCCGCTTCGACCTGCGGTGGAATGGTCCGTCCGGCCCGGCGCTGATCGAGCAGCCGTTTTCGAATCACAACGGCGGTCACCTGGCGTTCGGGCCCGACGGGCATCTCTACATCGGTATGGGTGATGGAGGATCCGGCAACGATCCCAACCACTTTGCGCAAGACCCTCGGACGCTTCTCGGCAAGATGCTGCGGGTCGATGTGAGCGTGCCCGACTCGAACCCGATCGGTTACGCGGTGCCGGTCGACAATCCGTTTCCTGCTGGCGGTACCCGTCCGGAAATCTGGAGCTTTGGTTGGCGCAATCCGTGGCGTTACACGTTCGACGATCTGTCGCGCGGGGGCACCGGGGCGATGATCGCGGCTGACGTCGGTCAAAACCAGTGGGAGGAAGTGAACTACGAGCCGCGTGGCCGGTCCGGGCGGAACTACGGCTGGCGCAACCGTGAAGGGGCACGCGACAATGTGACGAACCTTCCACCGGCGTTTACCCCGCTGGTCGACCCGATCCATGAATACAACCACTCGGTGGGATCGTCGATTACGGGTGGCTATGTCTACCGCGGCACGTCGCTCGGTATCGGATTTCGCGGGCGCTACTTCTTCGCGGACTTCGTCCGCAGCCGCGTGTGGTCGCTCGCGCTCGCGATCGACGACCGCGGCGAGGCGGTCGCGTCAGACGTCCGTGAACACACGACCGAGCTCGGGGGATCCGCGCAACTCGCCGGGGTGAGCTCGTTCGGTGTCGATGCAGGGGGGGAGCTGTTGATCGTGAGTTACAGCCGCGGAGTCATCCTGAAGGTGAGCGGACCACTCGATCCGCCGACCAACCTGCGGATCATCCGGTAGATCCGAGGGTTTCGGGGCACGGAATTCACACGGATAAGCGGGGTCAACGGAGAACGAAGGGGAGACGCTACCTGCCGGTGCCATCAGACTTACGCTCACGCCCTGCCCCTCGTCGCCTTCTTCCTTCGTCTCGTTAGGTCGATTTACCCGGGTGAAGCCCGTTCACTCCGTCCACCCGACTGAGGTCACAGGCCTTCGAGCCTGGCCACCGTGCCCCGGTCCCCGACGCCCCAGCCGGTGCGACTGCGCGGAGCGAAGGTGAATGCGTGAAAGCCGGCTCCGGTCAGTGGCGTCCAGGTCCGCCCGTCGTCGTGCGACACATCGGCGCCGCGTGGGCCGACGGCGAGCCATGAGGACTTCGAGCGCGGCACATGGGCGACCGCGGAACGGTAACCCGAGAGCCCCTTCGACAGTGTCCAGGTTCGGCCACCGTCTGAGGTGATGGCCGCGTTGTCCACCGCTTCTGTTTCCTTCTGATAGTCACCGCCGACGGCGATGCCGTGGGTCGCGTCGCGGAAGGCCAGCGAGAAGATACCGGCCGACTGACTGGTGGGGATCGGCGTCTGGGACACCGTCCATGTGCGCCCGCGGTCCGCTGAGTGCAGGACGCGCGAGGCAGTCGTGCCGATCCACACCTGATCGCCCAGTACGGCGACGTTGGTGCCGCTGGCCGCGTATGCGCCTTCGTTCGGGAGCGCTGCCGGCAACCGATCGGCGGGTAGACGCTGCCAGGTCCGTCCGTCGGACGTGGCGAAGATGACGAACGCTCCGGCGATCGAGTCGCTGTAGGCGATCCCCTGGGTTGCCGACCAGAATGCCATGGCGTCGAGGAACACTTGGGGATCGGTGTTGGCGAACTGGAGGGTCCAGTTGGTCCCGGCGTTGGTCGTCTTGTAGATACGAGACGCGTCGCCGTTGCCGATGCTGAGGACGTAGGCCGTGTCCTTGCTGACGGCGTCGATGTCGCGGAAGTCGAGGCGCTGAGCGTCGGGAACTGGCAGGAGGTTCCAGCTATCGCCGCCGTTGGTCGTTCGCAGAACGGTGCCGGCGGTGCCACTGGCCCACGCGACTGTCGTGCTGACGGCGCTCACGCCGCGAAGCCGGGCGTTCACGCCGGTGAGCTGCGGCGTCCACGCTGGAGTAGCCGCTCCGGCGATCGCAGCCGCCAGCAGGATCGGGATCGCGAGCCTAGACACGGGCGCGCACGGGAACTTCTTCCTGGTCGTTCTTGGAAAACGCGGACATCAACATCGTGACCGCAGTGTAGAGCACGACGACGATGACGAGCCAGCGGACGGTGCCGAGATCCAGCGACTTCACGAAGACGCCAGCGACGATGGAGCCGATGACGCCTCCCAGCGCGAGCCCGAGAGCGACCCGCAGGCTGTAGCTCTGCTCGCGGATGAACCGGAGGCTGCCGATCGGCATCAGGAACGCGCATGAACCCATCATGATCGGGAAGGCCGTCTTCTCGCTCATGCCGAGCAAGCTGACCAGGACCATGCAGGGAGCGTAGAGCCCGATGCCGAGCGTCATCAGTGCGCCCAATGCGAAGTTGCCGGTGACCGCGATGGCCAGCTTGATACCGCGAACGCCGATCTCATCGCTGCCAGCGGGGAACACGCCGAACTGGGTCATCAGCATGAACATTGCCGCGGCCAGCAGCGCGGCGCCCATGCCGACCTGCACTCGGCGTTTCGACCACCGCGCGACCACGCCTGCGCCCAGCCAGGCGCCGAGCACCGCGGCCACGATCATGGACAGCAGCGTCAGGATGTCGACCGGGATGATCGAGGTGAAAATGAACGCCTGCGCGACGGTCGGCAGCGTATGGCCCGCATTCAGCGTCCCCGGGATGACGCGGTCCGGCACCATTTTGAGCAGCCGGAAGGCGGCCGTGCTGGTGGCGAACGAGCCGATGCCGAGCGCATCGAAGAAGTTCGTCACGAACCCGAGCCCGATCATGGGTGGCGTCGGAAACCGCGCGTCGGTCGCGGGGGAGAGCTCCCGGGTACCGAGGCTTCGAACCGCCGAGACGGCGCGCGTCCAGCCGGCGATGTAGACAGCGGTGAGCACGCCGAGCGCCGACATCAGCGCCGTAATCGGATGAAGTCCCATTCAGAATCTCCAGGGGTTTGTCCAGGCGCGGGGATCATATCAGAGCGGGTTGCGGGGTGCGGGGTGCGGGGTGCGGGGTGCGGGGGGGGCGGGCTCGAATCGAACGTTGGGCTGACAGCGCAGCTGGAAGCTGGAAGCTGGAAACAGCCTTCCGCCTTTTTGAAATTCCAGATACGAGATGTT
>JACDBQ010000334.1 GCA_013694845.1 Acidobacteriota bacterium | reverse complement strand
GGTCAAGGGGGCCAGCGGCAACATCCTCGTGGTTGGACACTCGAACACCGTGGGCGACGTGATCGCAAAGCTCGGCGCCACCGAACCGGTAAAGCTGGGGGATGGCGACTACGACAACCTGTTCGTCGTGATCAAGGGAGACACGCCGGTGCTAGTCCGGCTCCACTTCCGCTGACTGCGGCTGCCCGATCGACAACACGTCGTACTTCCAGACACCTGCCGCATAAGCGAGGGGGGTCAGCAGGCCCAGGAGCCACACCGTCACCGCCACGATCGTCACGGTAAACGATTCGGGGGCGAGCGTGTGCAAAGGCCCGAGGACGAGCAGACTGAGGCCCCCGCCGGCGATCTGGCTGAGGAGGATGCCGACGATCGCCGGTTGCGGATTGGGTTGCGGCCCGGCCGCCATGCTGATGCGGGTGGAGCCGCCCTGTGTTTCCCGCAGGCTCCGCAGGAACGACACAATGCTGGTCACGGGGAGCACAAGGCCGAGCAGCACCATCAGCGGAAACCCGAAGACCACCAATACGAGGTTGAACTTCAACGTGATGTGCTCGGCGGTCTGCGGCCATGGCCACCAGCGGACCAGCAGGAACACCGCCAGGGGCGCGACCGCGTAGGCAACCGGCAGCTGCACACCGGCACCCCGGATCCAGGGCCGTCTGGCGGGAAACACCTGGCTGAAATGGAACATCAGGATGGCGGCAAGCGAGAGTGCCGCCAGCATCACACCGAGAGGCACCCGTCCAAAGGCGAGCGGATCCTTGACGCCGAGAAAGAACGCCAGCGCCGGGATACAGAACCCGATTGCATACATCACCCCGAGGCCCGAAAACACCCGGGTGCGCTCGTCGCGTGGCGCCTGCGCGAGCGCCGCCGCGCCGATCGCCAGGTAGATCGCGGCGGCGATGAGCTGAGTCACCACGTCGAAAGCGGTGAGCTCGGGCATCGTGGGCGTGGGGTTCATGTGCCACACATTGTAGGTCGCACGCTTACGTGCCGCTCAACCGCCGCGTCGTTGCATCCCCCCGAGAGCGGCGATAATGTGCGGCATGCGCTTCATCCCGGTGCTCGCCGCCATCATTGTGACCACCGCTGCCTGGGCGCCCCCCGCGGTCCAACGGCGCGCGCCCACCGGCGCCCTCAACCCTCAGACACTTGCCAGGATCTGGGACGCCGAGCGGGTGTCGCCGGCCGCGCCGCCGCTGGTCACCCACGACGAGGTGGTCCGCCGGCTGGAGACGGTCGTGTCCACGACGCCCGATCTCTTCTCGATCGACCAGATCGGCGAGTCGGTCGAAGGCCGGTCGATCAGTCACATCCGCGCCGGATCGGGCCCGACGGCCATCCTGCTCTGGTCGCAGATGCACGGGGATGAGCCCACCGCGACGGCGGCGCTCTTCGACATCTTCGAGTATCTTCGGAACCACCGGGAGGAACCGGCGGTGCAACGCATCCTTTCGCGGCTCACCCTGCACTTCGTCCCGATGCTGAACCCCGACGGCGCCGAACGCTCCCAGCGTCGCAACGCGCAGAGCATCGACATCAACCGTGACGCACTCCGGCTGCAGACTCCCGAGGGGCGCGCGCTCAAGGCGTTGCGCGACAAGCTCGAACCGAAAGTCGGGTTCAACCTGCACAACCAGGGCTGGGGCACGGCCGTCGGCCGTCCGCCCAGGCCCGCATCGATTTCGCTGCTCTCGGTCGCGTATGACGAAAAGCGCAGCGAAAACGCCGGCCGCGTGCTCACCAAAAAGCTGTGTGCGGTGATCCGGGAGTCGCTCGAACCCTTCGCCTCAGGCCAGATCGGCCGGTACGACGACGAGTTCGAGGTCCGTGCCTTCGGAGACAACATCACCCTGTGGGGGACGCCGGTCGTGCTGATCGAGACCGGTCCGTGGCCGGCCGAAGAGCCTGACTCCCATCTGATCCGGCTCAACTTCATCGGGATTCTGTCGGCGCTCGACGCGCTCGCGACCGGCGCGGTCAACAGGGCAGACCCGAAGCGCTACGAGTCCCTGCCCATGAACGAGTCCGGTCTCTTTTACCTGCTCGTGCGCAACGCGACGGTCATCAACGGAGACGGCATCGAGCCATACATCGCAGATATCGGGATCGGGGGCAACCGGCGGGTGCGCACCACGAACGGCCGGCGCGAGATGCAGATCGCCACGAGCATCTCGGATATGGGAGACCTGAGTAACGCCGGTGCCTTGCGGATCATCGACGCCACTGGCTTGACGGCCGTACCCGACACCGGCTATGAAACGGGCGCGACTGTCGATCTGCCGGAATGGAAGACGAAGGGCGACAGCACGATCGCGACCGGGCAGTCGCCGAGGATCGCGCTGTTGCGACCCGCTGACGGAGGGAGATATCGAGTGGAGCTGATCCTGAAGTGACTCTGGTCGCTTACGGGATCGTCAGCCGCGTGGTCGGGGCCGGATACACCACCCGGCCGTCGAAGATCGTGTGCGCCACGTTCACGGATCCCAGCGTCAATCGATCCAGCGAGAAGATGTTCTTCGACAGCACCACGATATCGGCGAGCATGCCAGGCTTGATGAAGCCCTTGCGCTGCTCGTCGTACGAGGCATACGCACCGTTGACCGTGTAAGCCTGCAGGGCCTGCGCCAGGGTCAACCGGGGCATCGCGTTGCCGATGACCTTCAGCGGCGAGAGCGGACCATTCGGCCAATCGCTGCCGAGAGCGAGCTTCTCGCCGACGGCGGTAAAATTCCTGTTCTGGTGCTCGATCCGATGACGGCGCTCGCGTGACGGCTGACCATTGGAGCGTTCGGCGTGCGCGAAGGCCGTCCGCGCCATCTCGGCTTGTTCGGGTGTGTCGGCCTCGACCATCACCTGCCACCCCCGCGCATCGAGCAGTCGCACCAGCTTGTTCAATGCATCGGCATCGATCGCCTGCAGTGCGACCCTGGCGCCGCCTGCCTTGAACAGCGGATCGTCGGGGTATTTCTTGAGGACCTCGTCGAGCGCCGCAACATCTTTGTCGGTTCGCGCGGTGTGCACCGGAAGCGCTTCGTAGACACGCATGTCGACGGCGCCTTCTTTGCGCGCACCGTCGAGCAGCTCGAAGTCGAGCGCCGCACCGTCGGCGTTCTGAAGACTGGTGATGCCGTGCCGCTGCGCCTCGGCGATCGCGGCAAACAGTGCGCGAGTGCGCTCCTCCTGGGTCGGTTCCGGCAGCAGCGCGTCCGTCAGGCCGACGGCGGTCCCTTCGAGGATCCCGATCGCCTCCCCCTTCGCATCCCGAACGATCCTGCCGGACGCTGGATCCGGCGTGCGACGCACGATGTTCGCGCGCTTGAGCGCACGGGTATTCACCCAGGCGCGGTCGCCTCCCTCCGAGACCAGGTGTACCGGACGATCGCGGACGACGTCGTCCAGGGTCAGACGGATGGAGCCGTCGAAGCCTTCCATGAGCTCCCCAGGCCACCCTCTACCGACCACCCACCTGCGTGACGGATTCGCCCCGGCCCAGGTCTTGACGCGCGCGACCGCTTCGTCCATCGTGGCCGCGCCGGAGAGGTCGACCCCGTCGAGGGTGAGCCCGCCGCGGACGAGATGAAGGTGCGCATCGTTGAAGCCGGGGACCACCGCCGCTCCCTTTGCGTCGATCGTCACGGTCTGCGGACGCTGAAGCCGCAGGATCTCGCGGTTGCTCCCGACTTTCAGTATCTGGTTCGCGCGGACCGCCACGGCTTCCGCCATGTCCTCGGCGTCGCCGGTGAACACGACGCCGTTATGGACGATCAGGTCCACCGGGCCATCGTTGTCATCGCGCTGGGCGCCGACCATGAAGCCAGCAATCAGGGTCACCGCAACGATCCCCACGACAATGACGCTGGTGAGTCGGGTGGCCATAGAGGGCGAATTCTAGCATGCGCCACGTGTTACAGTCCCGGCACGATGCAGGTGCAGTCGCCGGAGCAGACGGTCCCCGACGAAGGGCTCGTTCGGGCCATCGGCCTGGGATCAGCCATCCTTCTCGTCGTCGGAAGCGTCATCGGTTCCGGCATCTTCCTGACCACCGGTGGGATGGCGGCCCTGATCCCGTCGGCCTCGCTTCTGCTCGCTGCCTGGACGCTCGGTGGCATCCTCGCGATCGCGGGCGGCCTCACCTACGCCGAGATGGGAGCGATGTTTCCGCGCTCCGGCGGCGTTTACGTTTTCCTGCGCGAGGCGTACGGCGGCCTGCCGGCGTTTCTCTATGGCTGGTCCTCGCTGCTCGTCGTCATCAGTGGCAGCATGGCGGCCGTTGCCGCGGGATTCGCGGAATATCTCAGCTACTTCGTTCCCGCCTTTTCCACCTCGAACATCGTGGTGGCGCTTCCCGTGCCGTGGGGCACCTTTTCGATATCGGCGGGGCAGTTCGTGGCCGCAGCGTCCCTCGCGGTTCTCGGGGCTGTCAATTATGTCGGCGTCCGCAGCGGGAACATGCTCAACGTGGTGCTCACCGCGGCCAAGGTCGCGGGCCTGCTGGCCATTCCCCTGATGGCGCTGGCGGCGGGGACCGTTCGTCCTGCTCTGACCCCTGTGGTTCCGGCTGACGTGGTGCGCCCAGTCGCCTCCTTCGGTATCGCGATGATTGCCGTGCTCTGGACTTACGAGTCCTGGTACTACGTCACGTATGCGGCAGGAGAGATCCGGGACCCGCAGCGCAACGTGCCGCGGGCGCTGGTGATCGGGGTGCTCGTGCTGATCGCCACGTATCTGGCCGTGAACCTGGCGTATCTGCACGCGCTCACCATCGACGAAATGAAGGGGGTCACGCGAATTGCCGAGAAGGCCGCGTCGACGCTGATGGGATCGGCCGGTGCGGCGCTGGTCGCCGCTACCGTGGTCATCTCGACGTTCGGGTGCAACGCGGCCGGGTTGCTCGGCGGCTCGCGGGTCCTGTTTGCCATGGCGTCGGACGGGGTCTTTCTACCGGCCGCCAGCCGCGTTCATCCTCGGTACCGGACGCCGCACGTGGCGGTGGCGGCGCTGACGGGATGGTCCATCGTGCTTGCGCTGTCGGGCACTTACGAGCAGCTCTTTACCTACGTAATGTTCTCGTCGATTCTCTTTAGCGTTGCTGCCGGGGCCGCGTTGTTTTCGTTGCGCCGGACGCATCCGGATCAGCCGCGCCCGTACCGCGCCTGGGGATATCCGATCGTGCCCGCGGTGTTCGTCCTCGGTTCGGCCGCGTTCGTCCTGAACACCCTGGTCGAGCGTCCGGTCGAATCGATTGCCGGACTGGGGCTGCTGGTCCTGGGCCTTCCGGTCTACTGGTATTCCCAGCCGGGCATTTGCTGAACGTCGCACGCGGGCCGCTCGGCGATAATCAGTCAATGCGTATCGCGATTCTCGGATCCGGGGCGGTTGGCGGGTACTACGGCGCGAAACTGGCGCGGGCCGGGCATGACGTGACGTTTATCGCCCGCGGTGCGCACCTCGCCGCCATCCGTGAGCGCGGGCTCGAAGTCAGGAGCCCGATGCTCGGCGACTTCGTCGTCCGGGCCGCGGCGGAGGAGGACACCAGCCAGGTCGGGCACGTGGACTTCGTGATCGTCGCGGTGAAGGCCTACGACAACGGGACGGCCCTGCCGATGCTCCGGCCGATGCTCGGCCCCTCGACGACCGTGCTCACCTTGCAGAATGGCGTCGACAGCGCGGACGAGGTCGCCGCCAACACCGGTGAAGCCCATGTGCTTGGCGGCACGACCTACATCGCGACAGCCCTGAGCGCCCCCGGTGTCATCGATCAGACCGGTACGTCCCGTCGGATCGTGTTCGGCGAAGTGTTCGGCGAGCTGCCCAGGGTGACACCCCGCGCAACCGCTATCAACGACGCGATGCGCGAGGCGGATATCGACTCGGAGGTGGTCGGCGACGGGCGGGTGCCGATCTGGGAGAAATTCGTCTTTCTCGTCTCACTTGCCGGGTTCACGGGCGCCACCCGCCTGCCGATCGGTCCGCTCTGGGCCGACCCCTTCATTCAGGAGCAGTTCCTCAATGGCTGCAGGGAGATCGAGGCTCTGGCAAGGGCCGAGGGGGTGCCGGTGGCGGCCGACCGCATCGAGCAGATCAAGGTGTACGTGGGTACTGTTCCCGGAACGATGAGATCCTCGCTGCTGATCGACTTGTCGCAGGGAAAGAAGATCGAGATCGAGGCGCTCCAGGGGGCCGTGGTGCGTCGGGCGGCGAATGCGGGAGTGCCGGTGCCGATCACGGCCGCGCTGTATGCCGTGCTCAAGCCGTTCGAGTCAGGGGAGCCCCCAGGGGCCTGACCATTGCGCGACGCAGGCCTGAAAGGCCTGCGCTAC
>JACDBQ010000310.1 GCA_013694845.1 Acidobacteriota bacterium | reverse complement strand
TGTTGTCTCCCATCCCGATCTCGTCGCCGTAGTACACGACCGGCGTGCCGGGCATCGACATCAGCAGGCTGTTGAGCAGCTCGATGCGGCGCCGGCTGTTCTCCATCAGCGGCGCCAGCCGTCGCCGGATGCCGACGTTGATCCGCATCTGCGGGTCCGCGGCATAGGCCTGATACATGTAATCGCGTTCCTCGTCGGTGACCATTTCGAGCGTCAGCTCGTCATGGTTCCGCAGGAACATCGCCCACTGGCAGCTCTCGGGAATATCCGGCGTCTGGCGGAGGATCTCGACGATCGGGTGGCGATTCTCCTGCCGCACGGCCATGAACATCCGTGGCATCAACGGGAAGTGGAACGCCATGTGGCATTCGTCACCGTCGCCGAAGTACGGACGCACATCGGCCGGCCACTGGTTGGCCTCGGCCAGCAGCATGCGGTCGGTGTAATGCCGGTCGAGCTCCTTCCGGATCTTCTTCAGCACGTCGTGCGTCTCGGGAAGGTTTTCGCAGATCGTGCCTTCACGCTCGATCAGGTAGGGCACCGCGTCGAGGCGCAACCCGTCGACCCCTCGATCGAGCCAGAAACGCATGACCCGGACGACGGCGTCGAGCACCGCCGGATTGTCGAAGTTCAGATCGGGCTGGTGGTGAAAGAAGCGGTGCCAGTAGTAGGCCTTCGCGGTGTCGTCCCAGCTCCAGTTCGACGTCTCGGTATCGGTGAAGATGATCCGGACCCCTTCGTATTTCCGGTTCGTCTCGCTCCACACGTAGAAGTCGCGCTCCGGCGATCCGGCGGGCGCACGGCGCGCCGCCTGGAACCAGGGATGCTGGTCCGAGGTGTGGTTGATGACGAGCTCGGTGATGACCCGGATGTTCCGACGGTGTGCCTCGTCGATGAACCGGTCGAAATCCGCGAGTGAACCATAGTTCGGATGGATGTTCTCGTAGTCGGCGATATCGTAGCCATCGTCCCGCAGCGGCGACGGGTAGAAGGGCAGGATCCACAGGCAATTGATGCCGAGCTGCTCCAGGTATTCGAGCTTCTGCGTCAGCCCCGGGAAATCACCGACCCCATCGTTGGTGCTGTCGAAGAATGCCCGGACGTGCGCCTGGTAGATGACGGCGTCCTTGTACCACTGCGGATCCGGTCGCGATCGAGAGGTCATGCGGGCACCGGTTCGGCAGGCTCTGCTCCGAGAACGGCGGGCAGCTGCACCGAAAGAATGTGAGCCGCCCGCGCCTGCGGATCCAGCCGGACGTAATTCCACTCGCCCCGCCAGAAGTACCGCTCCTCCGAGAGGAGATCCCTGACCTCGATGGTGCGCTCCGGCCCGATCCCCCAGTCGCTCAGCGGCAGCTTGACGAAGCCGTGCTGCATGGTGGCAGGATCCAGGTTCACGACCATCAGCAGGACATCCGCGCCGTCTTCCGAGCGCTTGCTGTACGAGAGGAGATTCGAGTTGTCGGTCGGGTGGAACCGCAGGCCCCAGTCACGCTGCAACGCGGGATGTTCGCGGCGGATGGTGTTGACCCGCGCGACGAGCTCGGCGAGGCTGGTCGGATCGTCGAAGTCGCGCAGTCGTATCTGATACTTCTCCGAGTCGAGGTACTCTTCGCTCCCCGCCTTGACCGGCACATTTTCGCCAAGCTCATAGCCACTGTAGATGCCGTACGAGGCACCGAGGGTGGCCGCCAGAATGAGCCGGACCTGGAACGCGGCCCGCCCGCCACGCTGCAGGTATTCGTGGAGGATGTCGGGCGTGTTGGCGAACAGATTCGGCCGCATGTATTCACGCACCTCGGTCTGCGTCAGCTCGGTGAAATACGCCGTGAGCTCCGCGCTGGTGTTTCGCCACGTGAAGTAGGTGTAGGACTGCGAAAATCCGGACTTCGCGAGATACTTCATGACCTTCGGACGGGTGAACGCTTCCGCTAAGAAGATCGCGTCCGGATGCTCGCGCGTGATCTCTGCGAGCGCCCACTGCCAGAAGCGATACGGCTTCGTGTGGGGGTTGTCGACGCGGAAGATCCTCACGCCGTGCCCGATCCAGAACTCGATGACGCTCTTCAACTCGTGCCAGAGCGCCTGCCACGCCTCGGACTCGAAGTTGATCGGGTAGATGTCCTGATACTTCTTGGGAGGGTTTTCAGCGTACTTGATCGTGCCGTCCGGACGCCGGCGAAACCATTCGGGGTGCTCGCTGACGTACGGGTGGTCGGGGGACGCTTGATACGCGAGGTCGAGCGCGATCTCGAGGCCATGATGCCGCGCGGCGTCGACGAACCGGTCGAAATCTTCGAGGGTCCCGAGCCCGGGCTCGACCGCTTTGTGGCCGCCGGCTTCCCCGCCGATGGCCCACGGACTGCCGGGATCGTGCGGTCCCGCGTCGAGCGTGTTATTCGGTCCCTTCCGGAAGCTCCTGCCGATCGGGTGAATCGGCGGCAGGTAGAGAACGTCGAAACCCATACCCGCGACGTATGACAGACGGGCGGCGGCTTCGGTAAAGGTCGCGCTTCGGGTGGCATCCGTGCCGGCCGAACGCGGAAACATCTCGTACCAGGCTCCGAACCGTGCACGCTCAGGCTCGACGATCACTTCGAGCACCCGGTCGTAGCGCGTCCTCCGACGGCGATCCGCCCGCGCCGCCATTGCATGTTGAAGGTCCGACTCCAGCGCGATGACGACCCGGCGTTCCGGGGAGAGCGCCGGGTCGCCAAGCGTGGCGGCCCACTGGGCAAGCTGTTCGACCCTGGGTGACAACGGCGCGTGCCGGGACACGTCCCGGTCGTCGGCGCCGGTGCCCCCGGCCTGGAGCGCGCGGTGCACGAGTTGGGCGCCTTCGAGCAACTCGCTGGTCACGTCCTGGCCGGCGCCAAACTTCTTCGACATCTCCAGCCGCCAGGTGGTGAACCGGTCGATCCAGCCCTCGACCGTGTACTCGTACCGGCCGAGCGCGTGCACGGTGAACGCGCCTGTGTACCGGTCGTTGCCCGCAGGCTCCATCGCGACCTCGCTCCACTGCGGCTCTCCCTGGCGACGGTAGAGGAGCGAGGCACCGATGACATCGTGGCCATCGGTGTGGACGTCCGCACTGACCAGCACCGTCTCGCCGGTCGTCCGCTTGATCGGGAAGCGTCCGCAGTCGATCTCGGGGTAGATGTTCTCCACGACGACGCGTCGTAGGAATTGCGGATCAAGTCCACCCGCCGTTCGTTCGGACGGCCCGGCAGCACCGGCCTTGTGGGCGGAGGATTTCTTCGTCGATGTCTTTGCCATTCGACCTCAGGCGCCCGAGTCTCCGGTGCTCAATCGCAAGACCGCCATCGAGCCGGGCTGCAGCTCGTACCGTTCGCGTGCTCGCAGACGCTGTGCCGGGGTCCACGGGTCTGTCGTGTCTACCAGGATCTCCCAACGCGTGGCGACTTCCCCATTCGGCAGCGTAAACGGCTGGGCGTCGTCACTCGCATTGAACAAGACGAGAAGGGTGTCGCCGACCACCCGCTCGCCGCGTTCATCCGCCTCGTCGATCGCGTCCCCGTTCAGCCGCATGCCCAGGGCGCGGACATGTGGCGAGTGCCACATCTCGTCGGTCATCTCGCTGCCCGACGGTTCCAGCCAGGAGATGTCGGCGACGTCCACACCGCGGATTCGGCGTCCCTGAAGAAACTTCCGGCGACGAAGAACCGGGTTGTCCTTCCAGATCCGGATCAGGCGGCGGGAGAACTCGAGGAAGTCCCGCTGGTGGGCCGACAAGTCCCACCGGGTCCAGCTGGTTTCGTTGTCCTGGCAATACGCGTTGTTGTTGCCGTGCTGGGTGCGGGCCACTTCGTCGCCGCCGCTGATCATCGGGACCCCGACCGACATCAGCAGAGTCGCGAGGAAGTTCCGGCGTCGCAGGTCACGGAGCTCCAGGATGCGGCGGTCCGTCGTCGGCCCCTCGACGCCGCCATTCCAACTCAGATTGTGGTTCTCGCCGTCCCGGTTGTTTTCGCCGTTGGCCTGGTTGTGTTTCTGGTTGTAGCTGACGAGGTCTGAAAGGGTGAACCCGTCATGGGCGGTGACGAAGTTGATGCTCGCATATGGACGGCGCCCGCTCTGTTCGTATAGATCACTGCTACCGGAGAGCCGCGTGGCCAGCTCGGAAACGACGCCGCCGTCCCCGCGCCAGAACCGGCGAACGGTGTCGCGGTATTTGGCGTTCCACTCGGTCCATTTGGTGGGGAAGTTCCCCACCTGATAACCGCCTTCGCCGAGGTCCCAGGGTTCGGCGATCAGCTTGACCTGGGACAACACCGGATCCTGATGAATGATGTCGAAGAACGCGCCGAGCTTGTCCACGGCGTGCAACTCACGAGCCAGTGCGCTCGCGAGGTCGAAGCGAAATCCATCGACGTGCATCTCCTGCACCCAGTAGCGCAGGCTGTCCATGATCAACTGCAGCACGCGCGGGCTGCGCATGTTCAGCGTATTGCCGCACCCCGTGAAATCCTGGTAGTAGCGAGGCTCGTCCGGGAGCAGACGATAGTACGACGCGTTGTCGATGCCGCGCAGGGACAACGTCGGGCCCGTGTGATTGCCTTCGGCCGTATGGTTGTACACGACGTCGAGGATCACTTCGAGACCCGCCGCATGAAGCGCGCGCACCATCATCTTGAATTCGCGCACGGCATCGAGCGGACTGGTCGCCGCCGCGTAGGCGAGGTCGGGCGCGAAATATCCGAGTGTGCTGTAGCCCCAGTAGTTGCCCAGGCCTCGTTGCACCAGGTGCCAGTCATCGGCGTGGTGGTGGACCGGCATCAGTTCCACGGCCGTGACGCCGAGCGACGTGAGATGACGGATCGCCGGCTCCGATGCAAGGCCGCGATAAGTGCCGCGCAGCGGCTCGGGTATCTGGGTGTTGAGCTTCGTGAAGCCTTTCACGTGCAGCTCGTAAATCACCGTCTCGTGCCAGGGCGTGCGCGGCGGACGGTCCTCACCCCAGGTGAACGCGTCGTCTACGACCGCAGCGAGCGGGGCAAACGGGGCGCTGTCCCGTTTATCGAACGTCGTGTCGTCATCACCGAACGTGAAGCCGAAGAGCGCTTCGTTCCAGCGCAGCCCGCGTCCGACGACGCGCGCGTACGGATCGAACACCAGCTTGTTGGGATTGAACCGGTGTCCGGCGTGTGGCGCGAACGGGCCGTGAACACGGTAGCCGTAAAGCTGGCCCGGCTGCGCATCCGGCAGGTAACCATGCCAGACCATGTCGGTGTGCTCGGGCAGCGGGATCGTCAGGGACTCGACTTCGGCATCCGGCGAATCGAACAGGCAGAGCTCAACCCGAATGGCGTGTTCGGAAAAAAGCGCGAAGTTGACACCGACGCCGTCCCACGTGGCCCCGAGGGGATACGGCGAGCCCGGCCAGACACGGAGCGACGCGATGGGCACAGTCTCCTATTATGACTGGGCGGGGGTTGAGGCGCTCGGGCTTGCTGGGTTGCAGGGATTATGGACGACCGAACGATTGTGACGGATCCGGCGCTGCCGGCGCTGCGGAAGTGGGCGGTGCTGCTCGACAGTGCGTTCCAGGTGCCGGGCACCCAAATGCGATTCGGCCTCGATCCGATCGTCGGCCTGATCCCGGGGGCGGGGGACCTGGTCACCGGGTGCTTCTCGGTGCTGATCCTGTTGCACTCGATTCGGCTGCGCGTGCCGAAAGTGGTGATCGCGCGAATGGTGTTGAACACCGGGCTGGACCTGCTGGTCGGCGCCGTGCCGCTGCTCGGCGATCTGTTCGACGCCGGCTTCAAAGCCAACTTGAGAAATCTCACGATGCTCGAACGCCACGCGCAGGCACGTGTGGCGCCGCAGGCCTCGGATTACCTCTTTGTCGGCGCGTGTATCGCGATTCTCGCGCTGCTGGCGTTGACCCCGGTCGTCGTTCTGTGGTTGCTGCTGTACCAGGTCAGTCTGTTCTAGGGCTCTGGCTCACTCGCCGAGCAACTCCCCGACCGGCTGCAGGTCCTCGACACGGTCGCAGACGGCTTTGAGGGCCATGAGCATGGGCACCGCGAGGATCGTGCCCCAGACACCCCACACCCAGCTCCAGAACAACAGGCCGACGAAGATCGCCACCGGGTTCATCTGTGCGGCACGACTCATCAGCACTGGGGTCAGCAGCCAGCCCTCGAGGCTGGTGATCGCCAGCGCCGTCCCCGATACATAGCTCGTGAACAGCAGATCGTCGAACTGCATGAATGTCACGACGGCCAGTCCGCCGGTGACCAGGATGGGGCCGAGGTAGGGGATCGAGTTGAAGAGGCCGGCCAGCAGCCCCCAGATGATGTAGTTGTTGACACCGAACCACCAGAGGGCAAGCGACGTTGCAACCGTCACGAGCAGGCTGGTGATCACCTGCACGCGCAGGAAGCCGCTGATCTGCTGGTTGATCTCGTCCATGATCTGCACGCTGATCTTCTTTTTCGTCAGCGTGGGCCCGGCGATCTTCACAATCTTCCGCTTGTAGAGGTCGTCGGTGACCAGCAGGAAGAACACCAGGAAGAGGACCACCGCCAGCTGGGTCAGGAAGCTGATGGCGCCCCGGCCGCCCTGCCAGACGTAGTCGGACGCGCTGAACGCCGGCTGAACGACCTGCACACGCTGGATGCCGCGCGCCGTCGGCACCGGTTCCGAGGCGCTGGCGGCCGTTTTGTCGATTTCGGTCGCAGCCGACTGAACCTTCGACAGCAACCCGGGGTCTTCTCCGCCGCGCTGCGGCGCGTTCATCCGGTCGCGCAGCTTCTTGGCTGCCCGGGGCATGTCGTCGACGATGTCGACTACCTCGTCGGAAAGCGTGTATACGCCGAAGCCGAGTGAGCCGCATAGCGTGGCGATCACCAGGAATGCAC
>JACDBQ010000250.1 GCA_013694845.1 Acidobacteriota bacterium | reverse complement strand
AGCGTGAGATCGCCTTCTTCCATCTTCCGGACGATCGTGTCGAGCTCTGCGAGTGCCGATTCGAAATCCTTGATTGTGGGATCCATGGTGTCGATTCGACCTTGTCAGTCGGTGGCAGTTCCGAATTCACCCGGAACGACCACCCGGCACTCCATCTCGCCGTCCTGCACTGTGACACGAATGTGCTCACCGGGGCTGACCGCGGCGGCGCTCCGGATGATGGCCGTCCGCTCTGCGTTCCAGCACACGGCGTAGCCGCGAGCCAGCACCGCGAGAGGGCTCAGGTTTTCCAGTCGGCCCGCGAGCACCCGGAACTGCGAATCAACGCGCTCGCGCCCGCGCACAGCCGCCGCGCGCAGACGATCATCCGCACTCCCCAGCCGTCCCCGGAAGACGGCCAGGCGCCGCCTGAGATCGCCGGCCTCGAGCCTCCGGTGAAGGGCGCGGACCGCCCGCCCCTCGCGAGCGAGCCTGGCCAGGAGGGCACGTCGCAGCTGGTGGGTGAGCTCGGAGGCGTGGCGGTTGCGCAGTCCCAGGCGTGAAGGCCAGCCGGCGAACGCGCGACCGGCCGTCAACATCTGAACCGTCGCCCGTCGGTGTTGCACTCCGTGCCGGGCGGCCGCATGCAGGCGCTGGTGCAGACGGTCGATGCGGTTGCCGAAGTCGTCCTTTGCCGTGACCACCATCTCGGCAGCCGCCGACGGCGTAGGCGCGCGGAGATCGGCGACGAAGTCCGCGATGGTCACGTCCGATTCGTGGCCGACCGCGGAGATGACCGGTACCGGCGACTCCGCGATGGCGCGCGCCACGATTTCCTCGTTGAACGCCCAGAGATCTTCGGCCGACCCGCCGCCGCGCCCGGCGATGATGACGTCGACCCCGCTCACCCTCCCCAGCGCACGGATGCCTCGCGACACATCGGCGGCAGCCCCGTCACCCTGGACCCGCGCGGCGCGGATCACCAGATGTGCGTTCGGATGACGCCGGCGGAGCACTTTGATGATGTCGCGGATCGCCGCGCCGTCGAGCGATGTGACGATGCCGATCTTGCGCGGGAGCGCAGGCAACGGACGCTTCCGTTGCCTGTCAAACAACCCCTCGGCATGGAGCTTTTTCTTCAACTGATCGAAGGCGAGCTGCAGCGCACCCAGGCCTTGCGGCTCCAGGTGCTCGCAGATGATCTGGTATTCCCCTTTCGGGTCGTACACGCTGACGCGGCCGCGGGCGACGACCCTCAGTCCGTCTTCGGGCTTGAACCGCAGGTAGCGCAGTGCCATCCGGAACATCACCGCCCGGATCTGCGAGCTGTCGTCCTTGAGCGTGAAGTACATGTGCCCCGTGTTCCACACGCGGCAATTGGAGATTTCCCCTTCGACCCATAGCTCACCCAGCTGGGTGTCGAGCAGGTCACGAATCGCCGCATTCAGCTGGGCGACGCTGACCACCCGCCGGATCGGTCGGCGGGGCGGCTCGGCCGCTGGCTCGGCGGACGGTTCTTCGAAGGGTTCAGCGAAGAGGTCAGACATGGTGCGCCAGCGCGGCGACGTCCTGCAACGACATGTTCAGACGTTCGATGCGGCGCGCCTTGCCCGAGGCAGGATCGGCGGTAATGATGATCGCATTCAGGCGCGCGGGGCCGGTCGCGGCCTCGAACTTTGCCGGCATCCCGTTGACGAATCGCCCGAGGGCGGCGTCCACGGTGACTCCGATGATCGAGTCGTGCGGCCCGGTCATGCCCACATCGGTCAGGTAGGCGGTCCCTTTCGGCAGCAGCCGCTCATCCGCAGTCTGCACGTGGGTGTGGGTCCCGAACACGGCCGTCACCCGCCCATCGAGGTGCCAGCCCATGGCCGTCTTTTCGGATGTGGCCTCCGCGTGGAAGTCCACGATGATGACGCGCGCTTTCGCGCGAGCCGCTTCGATCTCCTTCAGCACCACGGCGAACGGGTCGTCGAGCGGCGCCATGAAGACCCTGCCCATGACGTTGATGACCGCGGCCGGTTCACCCGTCTTCGTCTGGCCGATCCAGGTGCCCCGGCCCGGAACCCCAGCCGGGAAATTCGCCGGCCGCAGCAGCCTGGGTTGCCGCGGGATGTACTCGAGAACCTCTTTCTTGTCCCAGATGTGATTGCCCGACGTCATCACGTCCACACCGAAGCGCAGGATCGTCTCGGCGATGTCCCCGGTGACGCCGAAGCCGGCGGCGGAATTCTCGACGTTGGCGACCACCAGATCGATGTCATGTTGCGCGACCAGCGCCGGGATGGCGCGCTGCGCGATGTCCCGCCCCGGTCTGCCGAAGATGTCGCCGATGAACAGGATCTTCAAGTCAGTCGGTCTCGACCGCAATGCGGATCTCGGCGCCGCGGCGCTCCGCAATGCGGGGCACGACGACGTGCAGCTCTCCGGCGCGGAGCGTGGCCCGTGCACGTCCCGCGTCGACGGCGCCCGCGATCCGCACGGCGCGCGCGAAGCGGCCAAACGTCCGTTCGGCCAGGTGAAACGCCGCACCACTGTGGCTGCAGGCCGACGCGCGCTTCATGCCGGCGATGAGGAGCGTGCCGCGTGCGAACGCGATGTGGATCTGCTCGCGGGTGATCCCCGGAACGTCCATCACGACTTTCACGGCTGTGGGTGATTCGACGACGTCGACGGAGGGATTGCACTCTCCGGGAGGAGCGGCGGCGTCAGACTGCTCGTCCAGAAGCTCGAACAGGCGCTGCAGTTCTTCCCCCATTTCCCGGCGTTCCAGGTAGATCCGCGGCATGGCGGGATTGTACTCCGGGGTTTTCTACGTGCGAGGTGCGAGGGCGATGTGCGATGTGCTGACGGTTTTCCGGCGGGCAGCGTGAAAGGATGTTAACCTGAGCGATGGCCCAGACAACCAACACCCCAGAACCCCGTGGCGACGCCCGTTCCTCGCAGCCCCCCATTACCAGCCGTTTCTTGTTCGTCGACGTGGCGGCGCAGCGCGCCAAGCAGCTTCGCCGGGGAGCCTTGCCGCGCCTCGAGAGCGGCACCGGACCGCACAAACTGGAACGGATCGCGATGGAAGAGGTTCGCACGGGCCTGATCGACTACTCCTTGCCGCCAGGTCTCGAGTCCGCTGCGGTTCGCGCAGAATACCAGGACCGGACCCACACCTAA
>JACDBQ010000233.1 GCA_013694845.1 Acidobacteriota bacterium | reverse complement strand
TCCACTGCTCTCCCGACATCTGCGGCATGCCGCCCGGCATGATGCGGATGGATACCGGTCCCGAAATGAATCCCGGGCCACGCGGCCCGGACGTCGGCCGCTCGCCCGATCTCAGCCGCGTCGTCCGCGTCGAGGATGCACAGCGCGGAGGTGACGCCGACGGCCGCGGCCCGAGCGACTACGGCCTCGAGATCGCTCGCGAACTCCTCGCCCGCGAGATGACAGTGGGAATCGAGGTAGGTCAAAGAAACTCAGAGCTCAGAACACTGAACTCAGACCCGGAACCCTACCGAACCCTCGTCCCCGCCGGTACGTCCGCATTGAATCCGACCAGCGTCGGCTTCCCGCCATCGGGGCTGGCGGCCAGCACCATGCCGTTCGACTCGATGCCCATCAGCTTGGCGGGCTTCAGGTTGAAGACCATCACGATGGTTCGGCCAACCAACTGCTCGGGTTCATAGGCTTCGGCGATCCCGGCGACGAGCGTCCGCTGCTCGGTCCCGACATCGATCGACAGCTTCACCAGCTTGCGCGAGTTCGGGACCTTCTCGGCCGCCAGGACCTTGGCGACCCGCAGATCGACCTTCATGAAGTCATCGATCGTGATCCGGCTGTCCACCGGCGAAGCGGCGGGAGGCGGAGCGCCATTGTCGGTCGTCGCGGGTGGTGACAGGGGCGTCACCGCCTCTGACGTGGACGGCGATGCTACCGGCGGCGCCCATGGTGCGGTGGGGGGCGTTGGGACGTTTTCTTTCACTGATGGACTCCTCAATTTCTGGTTCGTTTCCACGCGCGGCCAGAGAGCGGCGCCCTTGATCAGCACGCGCTCACCAGCATTCCGCCATACCGCCCCATCCAGGGTAATCCGGTCGGGCGGCGTGCCATCGCCGACACGTCGCAGGATCTCGCGCGCAGAACCCGGAATCATCGGCAACAGCATCACGGCCGCAATCCGAACGGCTTCCGCGACGTCGAACAGCACCTGTGAAAGCTCGGCGCCGCGCGACGCGTCGCGGGCAATCGCCCACGGCTCGGTGCTCGCGATGTATTCATTGGCTGCATCGACGATGCGAAACGCCGCGGCCGCGCCACCCTCGAGCGCGAAGCGGTCCATCTGCTGCCGGTACTCCGCGAGCGCGCTCGTCGCGATCTCCGCCAGCCGGCCCGGCTCCCCGGCCGGGGCCAGTCGGCCCTCCCTGTACTTCTCAGCCATCGTCGCCACGCGGCTGACAAGGTTGCCGAGGTTGTTCGCAAGGTCGACGTTGTAACGTTCCTCGAAGCGCTCCCAGGTGAAGTCGCCGTCGCTGCCGAACGCGATCTCCTTGACCAGGTACAGCCGCAACGGATCCGGACCGAAGCGCTGAACGGCGTCAAGAGGTTCGATAGCGGTGCCGAGGGACTTGCTCATCTTCTCGCCGCGGAAGTGCACCCACCCGTGGCCGAACACAGCTCGGGGCACCGGCAGCCCGGCGCTCATCAACATCGCGGGCCAGATCACGCAATGAAAGCGCGTGATGTCCTTCCCGATGACGTGCAGGTCCGCGGGCCACCACTGCTCAAAGAGCAACGTATCGGTCCCGAAGCCGACTGCCGTCGCGTAGTTGATCAGCGCGTCGACCCAGACGTAAATGACGCTGGACGGGTCCTCGGGCATCGGAATGCCCCACGCCTGGCCGGCGCGACTGACCGAGATGTCGTCGAGCCCGCCTTCGAGCAGGCGAAGGATCTCGTTCCGGCGCACGTCAGGCACCACGAATTCCGGCTGCGCCTGGAAATGCTCGAGCAGCGGCTGCGTATAGTTCGAAAGCCTGAAGAAGTAGTTCTTTTCCCGGATCCAATCCGGCTTGGTCCGGTGGATCGGACACAACCCGTCGACCAGGTCCTTCTCCTGCTTGAAGGCCTCGCACGAGACGCAGTACCAACCCTCGTAGTGGCCTTCATAGATGTCGCCGGCAGCCGTCATCCGGCGCACGAGCTCCTGCACTCCGGCCTTGTGCCGCGGCTCGGTCGTGCGGATGAAGTCGTCGAACGACAAGTCCAGCCGCTGCCAGACGTCCAGGAATTCGCGCGCCATACGGTCGCAGTACGCGAGCGGATCCTCGTCGTTCTCACGCGCTTTCTTGAACACGTTCTGCGAGTGCTCGTCGTTCCCCATCACGAAATGGGTGTCGAATCCCGCAAGCCGCTTGTATCGCGCGATCACGTCGGCGGCGATCTTCTCGTAGGCCGTCCCGAGATGGGGGCGGCTGTTGACGTAGTCAATCGCGGTGGTGATGTAGAAGCGGGGCATCAAATCAGTCTTGGCCGTCCATCCATGCCTTCATCGCGATCGCCTGGACAGCCTTGATCGGCAGGCCCTTCTCGGCAGCGACGCGTGCGCAGTCGTCGAACTCGGGCGACACGTTGAGGACGTGACCGGCGCGCGTCGCGATCTTGAATCGAATGAGACCGACCGGCGTCTCGAGATTGGACACCTGACGCTCGAGGCACTCCCGCGTCATCTCCTGATACCGGACGCCGATCGTCGTCGTGTCTGCGAACAGGATATCCGACAACGCCCGGCGATCCTCGGGTCGCGCCAGAACGGTGACCAGCGTGCCCGGCCGGTTCTTCTTCATCTGGACCGGCGCATAGAAGACGTCAAGGGCGCCCGCGAGGTGCAGCTTGTCCATCAGGGGACCGAACAACTGCGGGTTCATATCGTCGATCTCGCAGAGGATCTCGACCACGCGCCGGGCCGGAGCGGTCGCTTCTGCCTGGCCGAGAATCATCCGCAACACATTCGGATGGCGCTTGGGATCGCGATCACCAGCGCCGTAGCCGATCTGCCCGATTGTCATCGCCGGCATCGGTCCGAAGGAGTCGGCGTAGCTCGTGACGATGAGGGCGCCGGTCGGCGTCACGAGCTCCATCTCGACCTCACCCGCATACACCGGCACGCCGGTGAGCAGCCGCGCGGTTGCCGGCGCCGGCACGGGAAACACGCCGTGCGCACAGGTCACGGTGCCGCCTCCGACGTTGAGGGGAGAGGACACAATCCGGTCGGCCCGCAGCTGTTCGAGCCCGTAAACGGCGCCGACGATGTCGATGATGGAATCCGGTGCGCCGACCTCGTGCAGATGGACCCGCTCGATCGGCATCGCGTGAATCGCGGCCTCCGCGTCCGCCAATCGCTCGAACAGGTGCACCGCCCGACCCTTGCCTTCCGCGGACAGCGCCGACCGATCGATCAAGCGGGCAATCGCCTTCAGTGAGTGGTGCGAGTGCTCGTGCGCATGCGTGTGGGCGATGTCTGCCTGGTCGTGGGAGGGGGTCCGATGTCCGTGGACGTGATCGTCAGGCGAGTGCGGGTGGTCCGGATCCGGCTGAGGCCGGTGAGGCGCGGGCGACTCGGTCTCGTGGACGCGGAATTTGGTCGCTGACACCCCGGCGCGCAGCACGCGATCGGCAGACACGCCGCCGAGGTCGACCGCCAGGCTGCCAAGCGCGGCCCGCAGATCGGCGAGCGGCAGGCCAAGGTCCAGCAATGCGCCGACCACCATGTCGCCCGACACACCCGAGAAACAGTCGAAATACAGCGTCTTGGTCACCCGTCAACACCTTCTTTGCTCGCGGAAGCTGTAGTACTTCACGTCCGCGAGAATCACGTGATCGAGCACGTCGATCCCCATCAGGATGCCGGCGGCCGCCAGCCGCTCGGTCAGCCGCACGTCCTCATCGCTCGGCTCGGGATCGCCTGAGGGGTGGTTGTGAAACAACACCAGCGCCGCGGCACCCGCGGCCGTCGCTTCGCGAAACACTTCGCGGGGATGGACGATGCTGGCGTCGAGCGTGCCGACCGACAGGATCGACGCGCGCAGCACCCGGTGCTTGGTGTCGAGCAGGAGCACGCCGAACTGCTCGACCGCCCTGTTGCCAAACTGCGGCAGCAGGTATTCCGCGACGCTCCGGGGGCTGCTCAGTTGGGGCCGGACCTCGTCTCCACGGGTGAACGACCGCCGCCCGAGCTCGATCGCGGCGAGCACCTGCGCGGCTCGCGCAACGCCGATGCCTGGCAGCCGCAACAGCTCCCCCGGTCGAGCCCGCAGCAGCGCCCGAAGGCCACCATCCGCGAGGATGGCATTCGCAAGATCGAGGGCGCTCACGTTGGCCCGACCGTGCCCCAGCACGATCGCGAGCAGCTCGTTGTCGCCCAGCGCGCCCGGCCCGAGTCGTTCGAGCTTTTCGCGCGGCCGGTCATGGATTGCGACGGTCTTCATCCTATCACCAGCATTCATGGCGGACCCTGCGCCCGCCTGACGGACTCGCGGCGCTCACCCGACGACCGGGCATGGCCGACCGGACACCTATCCGGCGGGCAGCGGTCACCCGAACCCACGCGCCGTTCGGCCGCGCTGTGCCGCTGTATACTCTCAAGCCGATGCGCGCCCTGCCTGCCGTGCTGCTGCCCCTCGTTCTGCTCGCAGCGTGCTCAGCCCCCCCGCAAAAAGAAATCGACCTCGCCCAGGGTGCGCTGGACGCGGCCCGCGCCGCCGGGGCGGAACAATACGCGGGGCAGGAGTACACCGCCGCGACAGCGGCCCTGCAGCAGGCGCACGACGCAGTCGGCCAGCGCGATTATCGCCTCGCCCTGACGCGCGCCCTCGATGCGCACGACCGCGCGCAAGGCGCTGCCAAGGGTGCCGCCGACGGCAAAGCACGCGCCCGGGGCGACGCAGAAGCCGCCATCGCGGCCGCGTCAGCAGCCATCACCCAGATCCATAGCCGGATGGAAGCGACTGCGACCGCCAAACTGCCACCGCGAGAGCTCGCGGCAGCCCGGCGCACCGTGGCGGCTGCGCAGGCTGCCGTGCAAAAAGCTCGCGCGGCCATCACCTCGGGACACTTCCTGGCGGCGAAAGACATCGTGAAGGACGTTCCGGCGGCAATCAGAGCGCAAATCGTCGCGCTCGACGGCCTGGCCACGAAGCGGACCGTCAAGCCACCGCGCCGTACCCGCTGACGACCCCGCAGGAAGTGCACCGCCGCCACCCGGCCGCGGTGGCAGTATCTGCGCCTAGAAGATCCGTCCGAGCCCCAGCAGCAGCCCGACGATCACGACGAAACCAGCGATATCGAGCACGATGCCGTGGCGGATCATGGCCGTGATCGGCACGTGCCCCGAGCTGTAGACAATCGCGTTGGGCGGCGTCGAGATCGGCAGCATGAAACCCATCGATGCGCCCAGTGTCGCACCAAGCGCGGGCTGGATCGGGCTGATTCCCGCGGCCTGCGAGACGGCGATCGCGATCGGCACGACCATGTTCGCCGACGCGGTGTTGGACGCCGCTTCCGACATGACGATCGCCACCGCGGTGAAGAGGATGGTGAGCGCCGCTTCGGACTGCACCGGCAGAAACGACGCGATGCCACGCCCCATCGACTCCGCGAGGCCGGTCGAAAATGCCAGCTCCCCCATCGCCAATCCGCCGCCGAACAGCAGGATGATCCCCCAGTCGATACGAACCGCTTCCTCCCATGTCAGGGTGAACTGCCGCGCGCGCCAGCGCAGCGGCATCACGAAAAGAAGGATCGCCCCCGTCATGGCGGCCACTGACTCCGGGACCGCCGCGTTATATGCACGCGCGAACGGCGTCTGTCCCAGTCCGAGGATCGCGAGCACGCCGGGGAACAGCCACAAGGTGACCGTTGCGCCGAAGGCGATCAACACGTTCCTCTGGCCGGCTGACAGCGGTCCGAGGCGCTGCAGCTCCTCGCCGATCTTCGCGGATTTCGACGTGTCGAATTCGAGCCCGCGCAACGAACGAAAGTAGAAGTAGACGACGAGGAACGTGAAGAGCAGGATGACGATCGGGACGCCGAGGAGCATCCACCGGAAGAACGTGATGTCGGCGCCGGCGATGCGATTCAACATGCCGATCCCGATCAGATTGGGAGGGGTTCCGATCGTCGTGCCGATCCCGCCGATCGACGCGCCGAAGGCGCAGATCAACATCATCGCGGTGGAGAACTCGCGGCTACCCTCTTCTCCTTCCCGGCCCTGGGTCAGGTGCGCGACGATCGACAGACCGATCGGGAACATCATCGCGGTCGTGGCGGTATTGCTGATCCACATCGAAATGAAAGCGGTGACCCCGCCAAACACCATCAGGATTCGAGTCGGGCTGCTGCCGACGAGCCGCGACGACAGGGCGCTGAACGCGATGCGGCGATCGAGACCGTGGACGAACATCGCTTCGGCGAGCATGAAGCTGCCGATGAACAGGAAAATAATCGGGTCCGCAAACGGGGCAAAGGCGGCGCGGGCGGGGACCACCCCGAGCACAATCGCGAGTACCGGACCAATCAGGGCCGTGACGGCAAGCGGCAGGGCTTCGGTGATCCAGAGCACCACCATCATGGCCAGAATCGCCGCCAGGCGGTGCGCGGCCAGGGACACGGGCAGCGGCGCCATCAGCAGGACGAGGAGGATCGCGGGGCCGAGAAACAGACCCGCGGTGCGCCGGCGACGGTTGAACAGCTCCTCGGCCGGTGAGTAGGCCTCGACCGACACGGTCGCCTCGTGAACCTTACGCATGAGTCGCCGTCATCGAGAGCGATTGCCGGACGGGACCGCGACGGGTGTTCGTCGCCACTGACACGAAGCAATGATTTCCGCGGAGCCAGTCAGATACAACCCGTCCTCCAGCCATTCGACGCGTTGCCTGCCGCCCGGAGACACGATTGTCACATCACGGTCGGCGCCGCCGTACGCGATTGCGGCGACGGCGGCTGCACAGGCCCCGGTGCCGGAAGCTTCGGTTGGCCCCACGCCCCGCTCCCAGATCAGGATCCGGACGCAACCCGAGGTTTCGACGCTGGCGAGCTCAACGTTCGTCCCCTGGGGGAAATGGGGATGGACCGCGAGCCTAGCCGCCACCTGGTGGAGCCGTGCCTGGGTGACGGCGCCGAGAACGACGCACTGCGGATTCCCAACCCGTAGAGTCACGGCTTCCACGTCCTCACCGGCGACGTCGAGCCGGACCGTCGTCACCGCTTCGGGGGGTCCCATCGCGGCGCGGAACACCAGGCCGTCGGGGGTCCGCTCGAGCAGCTCCAGGCGCTTGCGTCCGGCGTCGGTGTCCACGTCGACCGATGTTCCGATGGCCGCGCCAGTGTCTTCCGCCACCCACGCGGCGAGGCATCGGACACCGTTGCCAGACACCTCGGAGTAGCTCCCGTCCGCGTTGAGCAGCGCCATCGAGACGACGGGGCCTGGCCCCGATTCCCGCAAACCACTCTCAGCGCGGGACTTGTAGAGGATGAGCCCGTCGCCACCGAGGCCGCGGTGGCGATCGCAGAGGGCGCGCGCGAGTGCAGGACGGTCGGCGCCATCCGGCACCGCCCCTTCGTCGAGCAGCAGAAAATCGTTCCCGAAGGCGTGCGCCTTGATGATCCGCAAGGCGCTACGGGATCGTGAAGGCGCGGAACACCCAGGTCAGGCCCGCGGTGAATCCGACGCTGGGGTCCCGCGAGGTCATCCCGATGATCACGCCGCCGTCGATGCGGACAGTGCTCTTCGTGAACCGGGCCCCTACGCGCATCGCGCCGCGGCTCTCGGTCCCGGGCGGCGGCACCCCATCACGCACGTCGAGACGTCCGTTGACTTCCCCCACGACCTCGAGCCCCTGCCGGACGGCACGCGCGAACGACAGACCGTAGGTCATGACGTCGCGCTGCTGATCACCCTGGGTCGGGTCCTCCAGGATCCCCAGACCGACGTTGCCGACCACCCGGATCGACTGGACGGTCTTGCCCAGCAGGAACGCGACATGGAAGTCGGTCGTATCGAGCCCGAGCCCGCTCTCGTTGGAGGCGTTGGGAAGCTTGGTCGCGAAGCGGACGCCGAGCGCGGGCCGGCCGGCGGTTTCCGACAGCAGGCGGACCTTCGTGCCCACCACGAGGTCCTCGATCGAGGTGGTGCGGTCCCCCGTGAAGTTGAGCACGGCCGACAATGGCGCCAGCTCCCGACCTGTCACCGTGAGCCGGTTGTAAAGCCCGCCATCCACCTGGATTTCCGCGACGGACGAGATCCCGAAGCTGACGCCCAGCGTGGGCAGCCGCAGCAGGTTCCCCGTCAGTCCGGAGAGGGGGTAGAAAATCTCACGCTGCTGGTCGACGCCGGCTTCGAGCAGGACGAGTCCGGACCCGATGGTCTCGGGATCTTCCGTCACCAGGGGACGCTGTTGCGCCTCCGCACGGGCCGACAGCATCAGACCGACCAGCCACACACCCACAACGATTCGTCGCATCCGTTGAAACCCTCGAGAGATGGGGAGGTCGTCCTGCCCCGGTTGAGACTTCCGTCGTTACCCCGCGGATACGCGTCGCAGCGTCAGTGGCACCGCGCCGCCCGCCAGCGCGGCGTCGCGCAGCTCCGGCAACGGGTTCAGACGTTGATCGAGCAGGTGGCGGCCTGCCACGTTGCCCAGCGCACGGATCATCGAGTTCTTCACTTCGGGATGCTCCACTTCGAGCTCCGCGATCAGGCGCTTGATGCGCTGCCGTTGCAGACTGAGGTCACCGCAGGCGGGACAGCAGCATCCGATGATGGGCAGTTCACTTTCTTTGGCGTAGTTGCGTGCCTCGGTCTCGCTCGTATACACCAGTGGCCGGATCACGACGTGCTCGCCGTTGTCGGACACGAGGCGCGCCGGCATGGCCTTCAGGGCCCCGGAAAAGAACAGATTCAGCAGCAGGGTTTCGACGAAGTCATCGAGATGGTGTCCGAGCGCGATCTTGGTCGCACCGATATCCTTGGCGATTCGATAGAGCACGCCGCGACGCAGCCGTGCGCAGAGCGAGCACGGCGTCGCACCCGCCTCGAGGATGTCTTCGATCGTTTCGCCGATCTCGGTGTGCTCGATCCGGTACTCCCAGCCGCGGGCCTCGCAGGTTCGGGCGATGAGATCGTGACGGTAGCCGCTGTACCCCGAGTCCACGGTCACCGCGACGAGCGAGAAGCTGATGGGCGCGCGCTTGCGCAGCACATCCAGCACCTGCAGGAGCGCCCAGCTATCCTTTCCCCCTGAGAGACCGACCATCACCCGATCGCCGTCGTCGATCAGACCGTATTCGGCGATCGCGCGCGTGACCTTCTTCGCGATGCGTGCCTCGAGTGGTGTTGCGTACGCCATGTCGGACCAGTTTACGCGGTCAGCTGCCGGACGGCATCAGCCCAGTTGAGTTCCGCTCCGGCGGCGAACGCGCTGGCGCCCATCCGTTCCGCGAGAACGGGGTCGTCGATCAATTTACGGAGAGCCGAGGCGACGGCCGCGGGCGTCGGATCGCAGACGAAGCCGTGCACGCCATCGGCCACCAGTTCAGCGGGACCTCCGCTGTCGTGGCAGGTCACCACCGCCTTTCGGGAAGCGAACGCTTCGACGGTGACGAATCCATAATCTTCGAGTACCGGCGGGAAGCAGACCGCGCGGCACCGCGCCAGATGATCCAGAAGCTCGGGCTCGGCCAAGTGCCCCGCAAGCATGACGCGATCGCGGAGGTCGTGCCGGTCGACCAGTGCCTCAAGCCTGGTCCGGTCCTCGCCGTCCCCCGCGATAACGGCCTTGATCCCTGCTCCCTCTGCGGTTGCCAGCGCCTCGATCAGCAGGTCGGCGCGTTTGAGCGCGGTGAGCCTGGAGACCATGAAGATGTAGTCAGCATACCGGTCACATCGGTAGGCCCGATGAGGTGCGGGGGGATGCAGCACGGTCGATTTGACCTCGGGCCACATGGCCAACCGCTGCTGAACCGTGCGCGACTGGACGAAGAGCTTCGTCACGTTCCGTCCGAGCAGGTAACGATCGGCGGTCCGGATCGCGACGCGGCGGGTCCGCTCTTTGAGCAAACCGGCTGGTGGGAGCGTCGCACTGAACCGGCTCCACAGATCGTAGTACTCCCGCATCGTGTGGTTCAGCCAGCAGACGTGCTTCTCGTGACGCACCGCGTAGCTCGGGAAGCGCAGGCTGATGACCTGGTCGATCCGGCGTCCGTCGCTGGTGCCGACGTCGGTCAGCCAGGTGGCCAGGTATGCGGAGGCCTGCCGACCGAACCGGTTCGCCGGCGTAATGATGACGTCGGCATGGTGACCGGCATCCCGGAGCGCCTGCACCAGCGAGCGCGCGATCACCAGGTGGCCCCCTTCCACCATCGGCGGGCTGGACGTGACGACTGCGATACGGCTCATGCCGGCTGACTGACCGCGATCACGGGCGGCGCTCCACGTAGTAGATGGTCACGGCGCCTTGCTTGAACACCCGCCGAAAGCAGTCCGGGCGCTGCTCGAGCACCGCGTCGAGGGACGGATGTGCCGTCCGCTCGGGCGTACCGATATAGAGGTAGTCGATGGCGAGCGCGGTTGCCTCCAGGTAGAGGCCGTTCGGCTCGTCGAGCGCGAACATGCGAGCCACGCGATCGGAGGCCCACTCGTACTTCTGGAGCGGCACCATGGAAATCGGAATCCCGGCGCTCATCCGCCGCTCCGCGAACGCCGGGATGTAGGCCCAGGTGGCTGGATGACGCGCGACCGGGTCGACCTGCACCACCGATCGAGGACTCGTGTAGCGCCGGACCCACTCGAGCGCCGTGACTTCGTCGGCGTCGAGACGCAAGGTCCACCGCCCGACCGCCATCTCCATAACATTGCTGATGTCCTGCGTGTTGTACAGATCGATCGCAAAGGTCGGAGCTCCCGCCAGCGCCAGGAAAACGGCGGCGACCGACCCCACCGCACGCCAGGGCCGCCGCAGACCGGCCACTTCGTGCAACGCGCAGGCCGTCAATGCGCCGAACGCCAGGAACAACAAATGTCCCGCCCGCCAGCCGACGTAGACCAACTGATGGTCCTTGACGTCGACGAAAAAGTAGAACAGGAACGAGACGACGATCACCACGCCCACCATCCAGACCTGGGTAGCTCGCCTTCGATACGCCACCACCCCGCCCGCGAACGCTCCGAGGAGAAACGGGCCGAAGCTCAGAGGCAGCGCCAGCCAGACGTTGTTGACGGCGATGGGGTTGACCAGGATCTGCACCAGCGATCCCGATGCATCATCGACGTAGGCGAGGGCTCTGGCGAGAATCGTCGCCAGCGCCAGCGGGACCGCGCCGCACACGGCGGCGACGCACGCCCACCCCCAGCCTCGGTCTCGGACCAGGAGCACGGCCAGGATCGTCGACGCCATCACGGTTGTCATCACGGCACTGAACGTGCTGAAGAGCAAGGCCAGCGCCAGGATGCTGCCGGCCACGGTCGCGACGGAGACGCGGATGGGACGCGCCGCCTGCGCGCACATCAGCACCGCCCCTAGCCCCAGCGCATAACCGACCGCATGCTGCGGCTGATACCAGACCACCCGGTGGAGTCCATCGACCGGGAGGCTTTCGTAAAACCAGCGGGTCACGGCGTCGATGTTGAGCGTGCGTACCAGACTGAAGGGGACAGATCTCCAGGTGAGGTATATGAGTCGCTCCGTCCCCTCGAAACTTGGACACAGGAACAGCCCGGCACTCGTCAGCCCCGCCGCCCACGCACCCCGCGTCCATTGGCGAACAAAGGCATACACGAAGCAGCTGAACAGGATGTTGACGCCGATCGCGTTGACCAGCAGCAGTCCTTCGAGCCGGTAGCGGCCCCGACCGTGATGGTACTGCGCCGCAGGCACCAGGTGCGCAAGCCAGTAGTAGCGCAGGTGGTCACGCCGGAAGAATGGATTGCGCGGCGGCCGGTCACCTTTCGCCACTTCGGCCGCGACCGCCATCCGCCAGACGAAATCAGCGGTGAAGTAGGCGCGATACGCGCGCCCTCCCTCGGGCGTCGCCTCACCGACCCGTGAGAACGGGAGTGCGGCCACGCCTGCCACCAGCGCGACCAGCACGCCCGCGGCAGCGATATCGCGAACGTCGAGCGGCGGCGGCACCAGGATCTCGCCGCACACCGTGGCCGCGATGAATGCGATGCCGATGGCTCCGGCCGGGGCGGCAAGCAGGGGAACGCCGCGTACGCCGGCCGTCCACATCGCCAGCAGCACGACACTGCTGAGCGCATAGCCACCGACGCCACCCATGAGCACTGCGGCGATCCACCGGCCGGCCTGGCGGCGGTAGATCATCCCCGCGAAGATGACGCCGGGGACGGCAAACCATAACGCGATCGCCAGGATGACGACCGCAGGCAGGAACGGCAGCAGGAGGGACGCCGTCAGCCCGACGGACAGGATCGCGAGGACCAGGCTTCCGATCGCCACCGTCCGGGAGCTCGTGAGAGAGAAGGGGAACAACGCGCAAGGATTCTGAGCGATGCTCACGAAGCGGTCAAGCGCGCCCGATGTTACGATGCACAGTTTGCACCGTGGGCATGCACAACCCTGATCGTCCTCGACACATCATCATCGGCGCCGGCCCCGCGGGTCTCACGGCCGCCTACGCGCTCGCCAGACAACGACTCGCGCCGCTCGTCCTCGAAGCGGACAACCAGGTGGGGGGCATCGCCCGGACGGCTGAATACCGGGGCTTCCGATTCGATATCGGCGGCCACCGGTTCTTCACGAAAGTGCGCGCGGTGCGGGAACTGTGGCGCTCGATGCTCGGGCCGGACATGCTGCGCCGGCCTCGGCTCTCCCGCATCTACTACCAGGGGAAATTCTTCGACTACCCCCTGAAACCGATGAACGCACTGTCGGGCCTCGGAGTGCTGAACTCCGCTCGCGTCCTTCTCAGTTACGTTGCCGCACGCATCCGGCCCATCCATCCCGAGACCAGTTTCGAGGACTGGGTATCCAACCGATTTGGCCGCCGCCTCTATCGCATCTTCTTCAAGACCTACACGGAGAAGGTGTGGGGCATCCCGTGCCACCGCATCGGGGCACAGTGGGCGGCGCAGCGGATCAAGAATCTGTCGCTCCTGACGGCGATCACGAGCATGCTTTTCGGCAAGAAAGGCGGACGCGGCGAAATCACAACCCTGATCGACGAGTTCGAATACCCCCGGCTCGGACCGGGGATGATGTGGGAGGCGTTTGCCCGTGATGTCGAGCAGCACGGCGGCGAGGTGCGACTGAGCGCACCGGTCCGGCGCCTGCAGCACGATCGCCGGCGCATCATGGCGGTCGAGTATGAATCCGGCGGCAGCAGCCAGACCGTCGCGGCGGAGTCGGTCATCTCGTCAATGCCCCTCCGCACGCTGATCCAGCAGCTCGAACCGCCGCCGCCCGCTGCCGTCCTCAGTGCCGCCGACACCCTGCACTACAGGGACTTTCTGACGGTCGCGTTGATCATCGATGCACCGACGCTCTTCCCGGACAACTGGATCTACGTGCACGATCCTCGGGTACGGCTCGGGCGGATCCAGAACTTCAAGAACTGGAGCCCCGAGATGGTGCCGGACCAGTCGAAGACCTGTCTCGGCCTGGAATATTTCTGCTTCGAGGGGGACGACCTCTGGGCCATGCCCGACGCGGATCTGGTGACCCTGGGCGCTCGGGAAATCGAAGCGATCGGGCTGTTGAAAGGCGGCCGAGTGCTCGACGGCATGGTCGTGCGCATGCCCAAGGCCTATCCGGTCTACGACGAAGGCTACGAAAGCGCCCTGGCCGTCGTCCGCGAGTATCTCGACGGATTCGCGAATCTGCAGGTCGCCGGCCGCAACGGCATGCACAAGTACAACAACCAGGATCATTCGATGGTCACGGCATTGCTGGCGGTCCAGAACACCCTGGGCGGTTCGCACGACGTCTGGGCCGTCAACGCCGACGACGAGTATCACGAAGAGGGGGGCGTCGCGCTCGAGGATGTCGCGTCGCAGCTGCTGTTACTCGAATCGACACAGCCGCCCGTCCCGCGAGCGCTCCACGATCAGCGCCCCTCGTAGTGCGGCACGAGCTTCACCCGCGCGCCCAGATACCGGCTGTCTGCGCTTTCCCCCGGGGTTTCGAGGAACGGGGCGGCGCCGGCCGACGTCGACACCGACACCGTGTAGACGTAGTTGGTCGGATGGATCCACGGCTTGAACGGCACTCCGCCACCCGGAACGATCTCCACCGAGCGCACTTCACCGGGCGTGAGGCTGAAGGTCTCGCCGCCGAATCCGCCGGATACCCGGATGCGGTTCGCCACGCTGCCGTTGGTGACCTCGACCGTCAGCATCCGGATCTTCAACGGGTGCGCATCTGGCGCCGGTGCGCGAAGGATGACGTCCGCCCTGGCGCCTCCTCGCACCCAGAACGAATCTCCCTCAGGCAGGTAGGCGCCATCATCCGGGAAATACGCTGACATTGGCGGATCGCCGCCGATCGTCCGCCGGGCGCGGTCGATGTCTCCGCTGACCGGCAGATCGTTGAGCAACGTGAGCTCGATCGGCAGCAGCCTGAGCGGCCCCGCCTTTGCCGGATCGCCGGGATGGAACGCTGAATAGAACGGGTTGAGGACCAGCTTCGCCGTGAACAGGGCGCCGATGCCGAGGGCAAGCAGTACCGGCCGGGCGGATCGGAGCGGCGGCATCAGGAACAGGAACAGCGGATAGAAACTGAGAAAGTACCGATTGCCGATCGGCCCGCCCCCGCCGGAGTAGGTGTACGGCATATAGATCAGGAGCGCGATGGCTCCGGTGAGCGCCGCGCCCAGTGTCAACCACTGCCACGTTCGCCGCTCGGCGCGTCGGCGGAGGAAGAGCGCGAGCGCGATCACCCCGGGGAAGAAGTAGGGCACGAAGCCGCTGTACCGGCCGATCGCGAAGTAGATCACGTTCCAGCCCAGCACCCTCAGCGTGTCGCCGTGAACGAGGACGTCGGTGGGCACCTGGTCGGTTGCGACGCCCTGTCCGCGATTGTCGAACGTCTCCACCGAGTTGGCGAAGGGGAAGCCGGTCCGGCCATAGAAGGACTTGCGGTTCCCACCCTGATAGTTGAACTCTCCGGTGATTGCGGCATTCACACCGAACAGCAACGCGACCACGAAGCCGAACAGCAGTCCGAGCGCAAGAAAGCGGCGCCACTGTCGCTGCAGTGCGGCCAGCGCGAGCAGCGGCAGAATGACAGGGATGTTTGTCGGCTTCGAAAAGGTCGCAATGGCGAGGAGAACTGCGGCCGTGTAATCGGACGCTGGCGAAAGCAGGAACCGTTCGAAACGACCGGCCCCGGCGCGTGCGGATCCAGGCGTCGGCGCTTCCCCGGCGCGCTTGTAGATCCAGAGAAAATACGCCTGCATGACGAGCGTGAAGTTGAACAGCTCGGGTGCGAGCGAGACGAAATAAATCGGGACGACGGTCGCCAGGAGAAAAACAATGGCGAACGCCGCAGCCGTCGGGCGGCCCGATCCGCGGACCGCGAGAAACGTGTAAGCCGCGGCAAAGTTCAGCGCCAGCAGCAGGGTGTGAAACACGAGGAAGCCGTTGGTGCCGAACAGCCTCACGAACGGCGCGGCGAAGAGTGGATAGATGAACGCCTTCGCGTAGTACAGGCGGCCACGCGCGGGGTCCTCGATCGTCTTCAGCCGGACGAACGGAGGCATCGCGGTGAGCTCCACGCCTTTGATGTCGGCTCCCTTCTTCAGGAAGATGCCTTCGGGGCCGGGGAACTCCTCCCAGACGCGCGCCAGATCATGCCGCTGAAATGTAAAGTCGCCATCGCGCGCGAGGCTGTGCGCCAGGCTGTAGTACGTGGCCTCGTCTCCCTTGAAACCGAGCGCGGTCCGTGGATAGTCTACCGAGACCGACAGACCGAGGCAGACGAGCAGCAACCCACACGTCGTCAGCACGCCCGGACCGCTCCGGATGCCGCGAAGTGCGGACATCAGGGACGTCAGCGCGGCCCTCCACGCTCGAGGAAGCCGAGGTCCGCACGCAGGACCCCCGCGCGTTTCGTGGCCCGAGACGTCTGGACCAGCAGCGGATACAACTGCTCCATCTTGTGGACGAACAGGTCGATGTCGTAGGCGTTCCCGGTGCGGCGGGCATTCGCACCGAGACGGGCGCACTCGGCAGGATCCTGGGCGAGCCGGATGATGGCATTCGCGAGCGCCTGACTGTCGCGTCTCGGCACCATCACCGCGTCGGTGCCCGGCGTCAGCACGTCCTGCAGGCCGTCCGCGTCGGTCGCCACGATCGGCTTGCCCATGGCGAGCGCTTCGAGCACGGTGAGCGGCGTGCCTTCCCACAACGATGGAAAGACAACGAGATCCAGGGCCGCGAGCACTTGCGCGACATCCCGGCGGAAGCCGGAGAACACCAGCCGATCGCCCAGGCCAAGCGAGCGCGCTTGTGCCTCGAGCTCCGGCTGAAGCTCACCCTCCCCGACGATGTGAATGCGAGCGGATGGCAGCGCCTCGAGCACCGCCGGCGCGGCTTCGACCAGATACTGATTTCCCTTGGAAGGCATCAGGCGGGTGACCGTCCCGATGGCGAACGCATCACCCGGCACACCGAGCACGTGCCGCGCCTCTTCGATCTCCGCCCGACTCCTGGGACGACTGAAGTCCTCCAGGGGCACACCGAGATACACCACCTTCGTGCGGTCGGCCGGCACCCGGCGCGCGTTGATGACGAAATCCGCCGTCGACTTCGACACCGCGATCGCGATATCGGTGTAGCGAGCGAGTAATCGGTCCGCCACTTTCTGGAACCACGGGGTGTCGGTGAGGTTCGCGTGCTCGTGCAGCACCACGGGAATGCGCCGGATGGCGGCGGCTGCCCTGCCAAACGTGGTCGCCCCGTAGCCGTGCAGATGGACGACGTCCGCCTTGCGC
>JACDBQ010000179.1 GCA_013694845.1 Acidobacteriota bacterium | reverse complement strand
AGCTCCGACCCGGTGAACCCCCTGCGATCCACGTTGGTGCTGTCCGACAGCAGCGCCAGCACTCCGGCGACACCCAGCTCCGCGAAGCGGTGAAAGTCGAAGTGCTCCCCGTCAAGGGGCGTCTGGTCGATCTTGAAATCTCCGGTATGGATCACGACGCCATGGGGCGTCGTGATCGCCACCGCCACGCAATCGGGAATGCTGTGGGTGACGCGGAGGAATTCGATCTCGAACTGTCCCACCCGCACCCGGTCGCGTGGACGCACGACGGTGAGCCGTTTTTTCGCCTGCTCGGTCGTCACGTTCGATGTCGCCGGCGTGTCCTCCGCTCGAGTCTCCAGTTTCGAGCCGACCATCGCGAGCGTCAGTGCCGTGCCATAGACCGGGCCGGCGAAGAGCGGGAGCACGTGGGGCACCGCGCCGATATGGTCCTCGTGGCCATGGGTCAGCACCAGCGCCTTGATCCGGTACTTTTCGAGCTGCCGGAGATCGGGGATGACGAGGTCCACGCCGAGCAGCTCGGGCTCGGGAAACATGACGCCGGCATCAACCAGGATGGCCGTCTCGCCACAGGCGATGACCATCATGTTCATGCCGAACTCGCCGAGGCCACCCAGCGGGATGATCTCGAGCGGAGGCACGCCCGTCGTTAGTGACTCGTGGTCCACCGACACCTGTACGTCAGAAATTGAGTGAGTTGAGTCGGAGGGCGCAGCAGCGCACGGAGCGCCATCCAGGCGGATGGAACCGGACGCGAGGCAACAGGGCGTCGCCGGATACAAGCACCCACCTGGCGCGCCGCTGGGACAGCAGACCAGGGACTTCCGCCTTCACGAATAGCCACGACTCGACAGGCTCGAGAGATGCGCCTGACACGCCGGAGCGTAATGCGTAAAGGTTAGGCGCGACTATAGCATAGCTCGCATTACGTCGCAGCGAAGGTCTCCGCAAGCCTCACCAATTCATGCAGTTGCAGCGTCTCCGGGCGACGGGTCGGGTCGATGTCTGCGGCCCGGAGCGCAGCCGTGGACTCGCCGCCGCGGCTCGTCGCAAATCGACTGAGGGCGTTCGCCAGCGTCTTGCGCCGTTGAGTGAACATCGACCGGACCATCGCTTCGAACAGCCGCTCGTCGCCGACCGGCAGGGTCGGCGCTCTGAACGTCAACCGGAGGACGACCGAATGCACCCGGGGGTGGGCCGGAACGCCCCCGGTGGGAGAGCCAGGACCCGTCGCACGTCCGCATGCAGCTGCAGAAAGATGGACAGCACCCCATACGTCTTCCCCCCGGCCCTGGCCTCGATCCGCTCGGCGACTTCGCGCTGGAGCATGAGGGTCGCGTCGAGCAGGCGACCAGTCGACCGATGGGCGGCCAGGAGCTTGAAGAGAATAGGGGAGGAGACGTTATAGGGAAGGTTGCCGGCGACGCGAACGGGCCCGTCTGACGCCAGCCGATCGAAGTCGGCGTCCAGGAAATCTTCCTGGATGAGAACCACGTTGGGCGGCAGCCTTGGGCGAAGCAGGTCAACCATGTCCGGGTCGACTTCAACGGCGGTGAGATGCGACACCCGGCGTGCCAGCCGCAGCGTGAGCGCGCCTGGACCGGGACCGATCTCGAGAAAGCGGTCATCGGCCCGCGGGTCCACCGCGGCTACAAGCTTGTCGGCCCATGCCGGCTGAAGGAAGTGTTGACCGTAGCGCTTCTTGGCTCGCACTTACGAGCGTACCCGCCGCCCGCCGCGCGGTCTACACATCGTCGAGGTTCTCGCCGCGCCAGTACTTGTCCTCGATCTCCTCAATCTCATCCTCGGAAAGCCCGAAGTAGTGGCCGAACTCGTGGATCACAGTCTCGGCCACGCACACGATCACGTCTTCGTGGTCCTCGCACGCCTCTTCGATCGGCCGTTGGTAGATGGAGATGCGATCCGGAAGGGTATTGCCGTGGCTCCAGCTGCGCTCGGGCAGTGGCGTCCCCTGGTATAGACCGAAGAGCGAATCCTCTTCCTCGACCTCGAGCTCCGCGAGCAGGTGGGGCGGCGGCTCGTCTTCGACCACCACGGCGACGTTCTTCATTTCCGCGCGAAAGCGTGCCGGGATCTCGGTGAGCGCCTCTTCCACGAGTCGGGTGAAAGCTTCGCGGGTCATTTCTTTACTTCTCGCGGGGCCCCACCTCCGCGACTGTGCCTCGCGGGCTTCGTCGCTCGGCGTTCTTTCACCAGTGGTCCGCTCTCAGGGCTACCGGAGCGGGGCCCCCGTCCGCGGCTGGGTATCTCGGGCTTCGCCGCTCGGCGTTCTTTCCCCAGTGGTCCGCTCTCAGGGCTACCCGAGCTGGGCCCGGGTCCAACACGAACCGACCTGGCTTTCGCTGCTCGGCCTTCTTCCACCCACGATCCGGGTTCAGGACGGCGCGGCACTGTCGGGACCCTGGCGATGCGGCCACCGGCGGGGCCGAACTTCGCGACGACATTGCGGTAGTAACGGCAGTCAGGACGGACCACGCAGTCGGGGCACAGTGGCTTTGGTTTGCAGATGCGACGCCCGTGCAGGATCAAGGTGTCGGATGCCCGCGTCCAGTCGGTTGAGGGCAGGGACTTGCCAAGCTGCTGCTCGACGGTCTCGGGATCTTCGGCGCTCGCGATGCCGATGCGGTTCGCTACGCGCAGGACGTGCCGGTCCACCGGCAAGCCGGGGACGCCGAGCGCATGACCGAGCACCACATTGGCTGTCTTCCGCCCCACGCCGGGGAGCTTTACGAGCTGCTCCATCGTCCGCGGGACGTCACCCCCGTGCTGTTCGACGACCTCACTCGCCATTCCGGCGAGTGAGCGTGATTTCGCGCGGAAGAACCCGGTCGACTGGATCTGTGGTTCGAGTTCGTCCGTCGTGGCGGCCGCCAGCGCGGCGGCGTTCGGGTAGCGCTTGAACAGTGCAGGGGTGACCTGGTTCACCCGCTCGTCAGTGCACTGCGCCGAGAGGATCGTAGCGACGAGGAGCTCGTAGGCGTTTCCAAAACGCAGCTCGGTGTCGGCGTTCGGATGCTGCGTCGAGAGGGCGGCGAGAATCTTCTGAGTGTCGGCGGCAGTCTTCGGCGGCCTCGGAATCGCGGGCTTGGGAGCCATCCAGCTAACTGTAACAAGGTTCTTGAAGTTCCGAGGTTCTGAAGACGCGGAAGCAACGGAACCCGGAACCTCGGCAGCTTGCAACTTGGGACCTCGGAGACTTAACTACTCCTCCCGTTTGCCCGAGTTCTTCCGGACGGCGGTCACGATGGCAATGAGCGCCTTGTCTCCTCCGAGCTTCGAGGTGCCGACGACGACGGTTTCGCCGGAGTCCATGGTGAAGCTGCTGTCGATGATCGGTCGCGTCCCCTGGGCCAGCGATTTTCCTTCGGTCGTCAGGTCCGCGATCCGGCGCAGAAGCTGTTCGTGGCGATCCAGCATGGGCCGGACATCGAGCGATGAAGCCGTCCCGACTTCGGCGCGCTGTTGCATGTTCTTGATCTGGAGCGCGAGCGTTTCCGATTCGGCCTGGAGGTCCTGTCGCTCGCGCTCGAGCTCACGCGACATGTCGGCCGACTGGCCGGATCGCCGGCTCGACGCTTCTTCGAGCGTCAGCAGGAAACGAATGGGGATGTTGACGGTTGACAGGCTTGCCGCAACGCTGAAGGCATAAGGCCGGTTCACGAGTGCGCCGGCACCGTTCCCTCCCGGCGAACTGACGAGGCCCTGGAGGCGGCCGGCAACGATCGTCGTCGGCTTGGGCGCGCAGCACGAAATCCACTGTGCGTCGAGCACGCGGTAGTGCTTGTAGGGAAGAAACTCCCGCATGTCGCTCAACGCCTTGCGGGCCCCCGCCGACAGGTCCTGCGTGGCGGTGGCCCCACCGACCTGCGTTTCGCCGAGCACCAGGACGATGCTGAATCCGCTGATCTCGTTGACGACGACGTCGCGTTTGACGTTGGTGGCCTGCGCCTGCACCGGACTCGTGACGAGAAGCGCGACCAGCGGAGCAGCGCAGCCGACTGCCAGTCGAATACTCATGGAAGTGTCTCCCTCAAGGTGAATTCCGGATTCAGCTCCCAGATCACCCGAGTCCCGCCCGGGGTCGAGAAGCGGATCTGGCGGCGCCCGCCGGACAGTGGCGATCCCGCCGGGTCGTCATGCACTCGATGCGGCCCCCTCCCGTCGTCACCCGCACCGGCGAGCAGCATGACCAGGCCGGCGGCGGCGAGCGCAAGGCGCCAGGGCATGGAGCGGCGGGACGGAGCCGGGGTCGAGAGGACGACCGCGCGCCGCATCTCCTGCGCGCGCTCGGGTGTCATGGCCGCATCAGGATCGCTACCCCTCACCACGTCGATCCAGTTCTTCATCGTGGCCTCCCAGAGCCGATGATCTTCGCCATCTCGCGTCGGCCGACCGAAAGGTGCCATCGAACGGTGACGGCAGCCATCCCGAGGAGGGAGGCGATCCGCTTCACGGGCACCCCTTCGAGCTCGTAAAGTACGAGGATGGCCCTGCGTCGAGGGGCCAGGCGGTCGAGCGCGGTGTGAACGAGGGCGCGCGCGAGCAGCGCACTCTCGGGATTGCCGGGCTCGCGGCCGTCCAGCCGGCCATCCGCGACGGCGCGGGCATGGACCGCCGCGGAGCGCCACCGGTCGCGACAGATGTTGATCAGGATCCTGACCAACCAGGCTTCCTCGCGGGAGTGACCCTCAGGGATCGAGTATGGAGAGCGGGCGGCGCGCAGGAACGTCTCCTGCACCAGGTCGTGCGCATCCTCTCCCTGGCGGGAGAGCCGGCGGGCGAGCCGGAACAGCCGCTGGTGATGGACGTCGAAGAGGATCCCCAGCCGCGCCGCCGGGTCGTCGTGCTGGGTGATTGCCGCCGGCATCGCGATGGCCTGCCCGGTCATACCTGCCTAGACGCGCCAGGAGCGCGATGTGTTGGTCCTAGTGAACCGGCCCCTTGTCCCACTGGGCCCCGGTGGACTCGGAAAACACGCGCATGTGCTCCTGCAACGCAGCAATCAGATTGGGGACGACCTGCAGCGGCACGACGATTTTCGACCGTACCGGCGCCCGGACCACGTGATCCGCTTCAGCAGCCTGGATGTCTCGTTCCGAAAGCGGCAAAACTTCACAGAAAGCCAGCGTGAAGTCGAAGGGGGTGTGCGAGATCGCGCAGAAGTTCGCGTACGTGCGGGGGAGGTCATCGCGATCGTCGGGCACGATCGTGAAGTTGATCTGTTTTCTCTCGGTCATGCCCTAGTATCGCCGCAAGACGCCCACCACGACGCCTCGAACCTGCACTTCGTCGGGCCGCGCGTAAATCGGCTGTATCGCGGGGTTCGCGGGCTGGAGCCGGATCCGGCCCTGCTCGCGGTACATCTTTTTCAGGGTGACGTCGCTGCCGTTCAGGAGCGCGATGACCATCTCGCCGTTGTCGGCCGTGCGGCGGTCCTCGACGATCACGTAGTCGCCGTCGCGGATCTGCTCGTCGATCATCGAGTCGCCCCGCACCTTCAGCACGTAGGATTCGCGCTTGCCGATCAGGTCTTCCGGCACCGCGAGCGTCTCATTGCCCACGACCGCTTCGATCGGGGAGCCGGCCGCGACATAGCCCAGCATCGGGAGCTCCACCGCGCGGCTACCAAGCCGGGCCGGAATGAGCTCGACCGAGCGGCTGCGGTTCCACGCGCGCTTGATGAAGCCCTTTTCCTGGAGATTGGTCAGATGCTTGTGAACGGTCGCGAGTGACGACAGGCTAAAGCGGCGGCCGATTTCCTCGAGGCTCGGCGCGTAGCCGTGCTGCTGGATGAAATCGTTGAGATAGTCCAGAATCTCCCGCTGGCGCTTGGTCAGTGGCAACATGCGCGCACTATATGCAAAGGAAAAGCGAAAGTCAACGTATGGCCGAGGTTTGGGTGTGACGTTTCGCCTTCGCTTCCGGTCTAATCCTTTCGAGTAACGTGCCGCAGACGGACGCGCAGGCAGTTGCAGACGAAGAACTGGTGGGGGCCTGCGTGGCGGGGGACCGCAGCGCCTTTGATCTGCTCGTCGGCCGACACCAGCGGCAGATCTACAAGCTGTGTTTCCGGTTCGTCGGCAACCACGAAGATGCCAGCGAGCTGGCGCAGGATGCCTTCGTGCGCGCATATCGGGCTTTGCCGAAATTCGAGCGGACGGCAAAGTTCACGACGTGGCTGCACCGGATCGCGGTGAACGTCTGTTTGAACCGCCTGTCGGTGAAGCGGCCCCCTCACGAGCCGTTCGCGGATGTCGAAAGCGCGCCGAGCCGGGATGAGCGTGCCGACGTCGCGGTGCTCCGCCAAGAGCGGGCGGTCTGGGTTCGCGCCGCAGTGGCGCGTCTGCCGCAGAAGCAGCGGGCCACATTGATCTTGCGCGCATACCACGACCTGCCGCACGACGAGATCGCCAGGATCATGGGGAGCTCGGTGAGCGCCGCGAAGGCAAACTTCTGCCACGCGCTCGGAAATCTGAAGAAGCTTCTCGGCGAAAGAGTAGTCGACCATCATGAATCACCTGAGTGACGTGCAGTTCACCGCGGCCCTGGAAGACGAGCTCGATCCCGCGGGGTCGGCTCACCTCGACGCCTGCGGCGCATGCGCCGCGAAGGTGCGGGGGCTACGCACCGTGCTCGCGAGCGTGTTGCACGCGCCCGTCGCCGAGCCGTCGCCGCTGTTCTGGGAGCACTTCGGCGCGCGCGTCAACAAAGCGATCGACTCCGCGCAGCCGCCCGCCGCCGCCAGCTGGGGATGGACCGCAAACAGAGGGTGGCTCGCCGCCGCCGCCATCGTCCCGCTCGTGATGATGATCGGCGCGTTGGCCTTGTACGTCATCCGATCGGGCGCCGACGAGAGATCCAGGCCCGCCCCGCGGACGGCCGCCGCCGAGAAACCGCTCGATGCCGGCCTGCCTGCCGGAAGGGCTCCTGCTGCGGTCGATACCAGCGACCTCGCCGGGGATCCTCCCGACGACGACCGCGCGTGGGCCCTCATGCGCAGCCTTGCCATCGATCTGCACTATGACGATGCGCGGGAGGCGGGTATTCTGCCGCGACCCGGGGCGATCGAGACTGCCGCGACCGAGCTCTCTGCGCTCGAACGAGCCGAGCTGGTCCGCCTGCTGCAGGATGAACTGAAACGGACGGGAGCTTGAACGAGTGACTATGCACGCAGGTCTTCTGGCGGTGGTTCTGACCATCAGCGTCGCTGATGCCGCTGAAGCGCAGCGGCAGCCAAACGCGCCACAACCCGGCCGGGGTCGCGCCGCCGCTGCGGACTCAGGGTTGTCTCCGGTCGAGATTCTCAACATGCTCGATGCCTACGCCATCGTCCAGGCTCAGGACACGCTCCAGCTGGCCGATAGCCAGTACGGCGATTTCGTCACTCGCCTCAAACGCCTGCAGCAGGCGCGGCGGCGGAATCTCCAGGGGCGGAACGGCATCCTGCAGGAGCTTCGGCGGCTGGCGGGGCCCCAGGTGGCTCAGGTCGACGAACCCGCAATCCGCGAGCGGCTCAAGGCCCTTGCCGACCACGACGACCGCGCGGCCGGTGAGCTCAAGAAGGCCTACGACGGATTGGACGAAATCCTCGATGCGAGGCAACAGGCAAGGTTCAGGTTGTTCGAGGAAGTACTCGAACGCCGCAAGATCGACCTGCTGAAGCGCGCACAGCTGGGGGCGGCTGCGCGGCAGCGGCGGGAGTAGTAGAATCGACCCATGCGCCTGTGGGCCGGACTCGTGGTGGGACTCATGCTTGTGTCGGAGCAGGCGCAGGTGCAGCCTCGGCTGGCCAAGGCCGATGGGGACCGCTTCCAGGCGAAACTCACCCGGATCGTCGCGCTCGGCAACACACCCCGCACCCCCAAGCGCGCGGCCCAGTCAACGGTCGTGAGCGACACCGAGCTCAATTCGTACCTGCGCTTCAACGCTCAGGACCAGGTGCCGGTCGGGATCGTCGACCCGACCCTGAGCGCACACGGTGACGGCCTCGTGTCGGGGCGCGCCATCGTTGATCTGGATGCGGTGCGAAAGCAGAAACAGCGGGGATGGCTCGATCCCATGGGTTATCTGACCGGGCGCCTGCCGCTCACCGCGCGCGGCCGGCTGACGACGCAGAATGGTGTCGGCCGCTTCGCGCTCGAGAGCGCCGAAATTTCCGGCGTCACGGTACCGAAAACCCTGGTCCAGGAACTTCTGAGCTTCTACTCGCGGACGTCCGAAGATCCCGACGGGATCAACATGGACGATCCGTTCGAGCTGCCGGCCCAGATCCGCGAGATCCGCGTCGCCCCCGGCACCACCACGATCGTCCAGTGAACTGACGCGGGGACCGTGCGCGTCCGCTCCCCACCGTGCCCGCGCCTCCCGCTCGCGCATCCTCGATGATCCCGTTCGACCTCCAGACTCCGCTCCAGTTCATGAAGGGTGTCGGGCCACGGCGCGCCGCGGACCTCCAGCGCGTCGGCCTCTCGACAGTCGAAGACTTTCTCTACCGGTTCCCCATCCGATACGAAGACCGCGGTTCGTTTCAGACGATTGCCTCCCTGCGGCCCGGCGTGCCTGCCACGATCGTCGGCGAGATCCTGGGGTGCGGACTGCGACCGACGCGGCGGCCGCGGTTCAAGATCTTCGAGATGATAGTCCGCGACCACACCGGTTCATTGCGCGCGATCTGGTTCAACCAGCCGTTTCTGAAGGATGTCTTTCGCCCGCACCAGCGCGTCGTGCTGTTCGGCAAGCTCGAGCTGACGCCGCACGGCCTGCAGCTGCAAAGCCCGCAGTACGAGATCGTTCGCGGCGACGATGAGACCGAAGGCGAGGTAGCGGGAGAGCCGGCGACTGCGCGCGGAGAGGCGGATCGTCTCGAGCCTGACGAAGAAACGCTCCACACCGGGCGCATCGTCCCCGTCTACGAGAAGACCGGGCATCTCACCGCGAAGGTGCAGCGCACGCTGGTCCACCAGGCGCTGGGCCTTCTCCCCGCGGATCTCTCAGATCCGCTCTCACTCGACCTGCGGGCGCGGCAGGATCTGATCGATCGCCGCACGGCGCTTCATGACGCGCACTTTCCGCCGGAAGGCACGCCGGTCGCGGCGCTCAACGCGTTCCGCTCCCCGGCGCAGCGGCGGTTGATCTTCGAAGAGTTCTTCCTGTTTCAGCTCGGCATCGTCCTGCGCAAGCGGCGGTCGGAGGCCGACCGCAAGCCGCGTTCGGCCGTCATCACGGACGCGATCCGGGAGTCGGCGCGACGGGTGCTGCCGTTCAAGCTCACGGGAGATCAAAAGCGGGCGATCAAGGAGATCGTCGACGACATGAAGCGGCCGCAGCCGATGAACCGGCTGCTCCAGGGAGATGTCGGTTCCGGCAAGACGATCGTGGCGCTGATGGCGGCGATCGTCGCGATCGAGAACGGCTTCCAGGTTGCCTTCATGGCGCCAACGGAAATCCTGGCCGAGCAGCACTTCATCAACATCCGCCGGCTGCTGGAGACCTCGCGCTTCCGCCTGGCCTTGCTGACCGGCAGCACACCCGCAAAGAAGCGGCGCGAGATGCAGGCGGAGCTCGGTGGAGGCTCGCTTCATCTCGTCGTCGGCACCCATGCCCTGGTGGAGGATCCCGTCGGCTTTCGCGAGCTCGGGCTCGTGATCATCGACGAGCAGCATCGTTTCGGCGTGATGCAACGCGCCACGCTGCGCTCGAAGGGGCAGCACCCGGACGTGCTGGTGATGACCGCCACGCCGATCCCGCGAACCTTGGCGCTCACGACCTACGGCGATCTCGACGTGTCGATCATGCGGGAAATGCCCCCCGGTCGACATCCGATCAAGACGATCGCAAAGCCCGAAACCCGTCGCGACGAGATCTACGACTTCATCCGGAAGCAGGTCGAAGAAGGGCGACAGGCGTATGTCATCTATCCGCTGGTCGAAGAGTCCGAAAAGGTGGACTTGCGCGCGGCAACCGAGATGGCCGACCACCTCGCGCAGGACATTTTTCCGGAGCTGCGGGTCGCGCTGCTGCACGGACGCATGAAACAGGACGCGAAGGACCGCGTGATGCAGGCGTTCGCGCGCGGCGACTATCACATCCTCGTCTCGACCACAGTCGTGGAGGTCGGCGTGGACGTCGCCAACGCCGGGGTCATGCTGGTGGAGCACGCGGAACGATTCGGCCTGTCGCAGCTGCACCAGCTCCGCGGCCGCGTCGGGCGCGGCCCGCATCAGTCCTATTGCATCCTGCTGTATCAGTTCCCGATCACCGATCAGGGGCGCGAGCGCTTGAAGGCCTTGACCGACACCACCGACGGGTTCGTGATCGCGGAGAAGGACCTCGAACTTCGCGGGCCCGGGGACTTCTTCGGCACGCGCCAGTCCGGTCTGCCGACCCTGCGGGTTGGCGACCTGGTGCGCGATCATCAGCTCATGGAAGAGGCACGGCGTGAAGCCTCCGCCGCACTCGACGATCCGGCCCAGGAGGAGGGGCTGGCCACATTCGTCCGCGAGTCCTGGGCGCAGAGATTCGGTTTGGTGGGTATCGGGTAGAGGTATTGAATTGGACGGCCGATGCGCATAATTTCCGGCACGCTGAAAGGACGACGCCTCGAAACCCCGGATTGGCCCGGTCTTCGCCCGACCTCCGATCGGCTGCGCGAGACGTTGTTCAACGTGCTCGCGCCCCGGATCCAGGGCGCGCGCTTTCTGGACGCCTACGCAGGCACCGGCGCGGTGGGGATCGAGGCGCTCAGCCGGGGCGCTGCGCACGTGACGTTCGTGGAGCACGACCGGCGGGCGCAACGGCTCATCGAAGATAACCTGGCGCGCTGTGGAGCCAGCGACCGCCATGCTATTATCCGCGCGGGGTTTGCGGCCGCGGCTGCGAGCCTCTCAGAGCCCTTCCAGCTCCTGTTTCTGGACCCGCCCTACGGTGCGGCGGATTTCAGCCAGAGCCTCGAAGCGGCGGCCCCGCTGATGACCGACGACGCGGTGATGATCATCGAGCACGCGCGACGAGACCGGGCGCCGGAACACGTGGCGGGGCTGACGCGGACACGTGAGTTGCTCTCGGGGGACAGCGCGCTCTCTTTCTTTGCCAAACATGAGTGAGATCATCGCGATCTACCCGGGGTCGTTCGATCCGCTGACCAACGGTCACGTGGACATCATCCAACGCGGATCCCGCCTGTTCGACCGGATCGTGGTCGGGGTGCTCATCAACCAGGAGAAAGCCCCGCTCTTCACCGTGCCAGAGCGGGTCGAGATTGCCCGCACCGTCTTTCGCGGGTGGTCCAACGTCGAGGTGGACACCTTCGACGGCTTGCTCGTCGAATACGCTCGCAGCAAGCACGCCAGCGTCATCGTCCGCGGGCTCCGGGCGATTTCCGATTTCGAGTTCGAGATGCAGATGGCGCTGATGAACCGCCGGCTCAACCCGGAAGTCGAAACGGTGTTCATGATGCCGGCCGAGCCCTATACCTACGTCAGCTCCCGGCTGGTGAAGGAAGTCGTCGCGCTGGGCGGTTCGGTCACCGGCCTGGTGCCCGGAGTCGTCGAAGATCGGCTGCGCGAGAAAACGCTCGCGCGCGAAACCATGAAGGCGTAAAAGGTGATGCTCGCAGAACGCACGAAGCGCATCGGCGTGTCGCCGACCATGAAGGTCGCGGCCGAGGCCATGCGGCTCAAGGCCCAGGGCGTGGACATCGTGGATCTCGGCGCCGGTGAGCCGGATTTTCCGACGCCCGACCACGTCGCGGCCGCCGCCCACGCCGCCATCGACGCGCACTTCACCAAGTACACCAACAACTCCGGCACCGACGAACTGAAGCGCGCCGTGTGCGCGCGCTACAAAACCGATTACGGGATCGACTACACGCCCGCGGAGGTCATCATCACGGCCGGCGGCAAGCAGGCGTTGTACAACGCGGCGATGTGCCTGTTCGGCGCTGGGGACGAAGTCATCACCCATATGCCGGGCTGGCCGACGCTGGTGGAGCAGATCAAGCTGTCCGATGCGACGCCGGTGATCGTGCGGACGCACGCGGACGACGGCTTCCGGGTGCACGCAGACGGCCTGATCGCGGCGTTCACGGCCCGGACGCGCGGCATCGTCATCAACTCTCCGGGGAATCCGACCGGCGCCCTGATCAGCGAAGCGGACCTGGCGCGCGTGGCGGATGCCGCCGCGAGCCGCGGGATCTGGATCCTGCTGGATCTCTGCTACGAGCGGCTGATCTACGAGAGCACGCCACACAATCTTCCGGGCGTACTCGGGTCGCGGATGAAGGACCACACGGTGTTGTGCGGCTCGACCTCCAAGGCCTACGCCATGACGGGATGGCGCTGCGGATGGGCGATCGCGCCGCCTGCCGTCGTCAGTGCCTGCAACGCACTCCAGAGCCACTCCACCTCGAACGTCTGTTCCATCACCCAGAAGGCCGCGGCGGCCGCGTTGACCGGCCCGCAGGGGTGCGTCACGGAGATGCTGGACGAGTACCGGAACCGGCGCGATCAGCTGTGCGAGTGGCTATCGGTTGAACCGCGGCTGCGCCTCCAGAAACCCGAAGGGGCCTTCTATC
>JACDBQ010000846.1 GCA_013694845.1 Acidobacteriota bacterium | reverse complement strand
CAGTTGGAGTGCGGCGGCGATTAGTTCACAACCTCTCAGAGGTCCGAGGGTCCGAAAGCTCGGGTCCCTCGGACCTCGCTCGTCAGCGACAGCCGGGATGGGGACAGCCGCACCGAAGCTCCGTCATGCCCGCGGCATCCTTGCAGTGCTCGCTGCAGTACTTCCCGTATGGACCGTTTGGCTCAACCTGGCAATTACAGATTTCATGGGCGCACTTGGTCGCGTTCATGCTGGGCCTCCCTGCGTGATCGGATCACCGTAACCAAAGTGTAACCCTGTCTCCCCATCGTCTGAGCCCAGCAGGCTGGCGCTGTGCTCCACGACCGACGATCAGCCATCGTTTCCAGTCCTGCTCACAGGATGACCCGCTCATCCCCCATCCGCCGCGTGACGCGCTGGCCGTCGAGGTACTCGAGCAGCGGCACCGCGAACTTGCGCGACAGCCCGGTGAGCGCCTTGAAATCACCAACCCCCAGTTTCGGGCTGACCGCCTTCCGCGTCCGGAGTTGATCGATCAGATCCTGGACAGAGGTGCGATCCACGATCCACGCATCGTTGATCTTCACCAGCGACTGGTCTCGCAGGAGCAGCTGCATGAGCTTCCTGGCGGTCGTGCGGTCCATACCGACGGAGGCGGCCACTTCATCCGGAGGCAGCGCGCGCAATCCGAGCTCGCGAAACCGGCGCGCCAGCTGTTCCCGCGCATCTTCATCGGCGCCCTGCAGCGCCACCGAGCGCCCGAAGGCCCGGACGATGTCCTGCTCGAGCTCGATCGCCTGGTCGGACGCGAGCTGCTCGAGGACAACGCGGAAGAACAGCGGCGACGCATCCGCAAAAATGCGGGCCTTGAGATCTTCGCGTCCTATGCCGGTCAGCAGGGGCTCCGCGGCGTGAAACTCTGCGACCGCCGCGATTGTCTCGACCGCGGCGCGGGTAAAGGCGGCCGTGGATGCGACAGCCAGCGGCTGGTCGCCGAGTACACGGACGTCACCGCTCAGCCTCAGACTGTGCAGCAACGCGCGCGCTTCCTCCATCGTGAGTCCCAGGCGGGCGACCACCGCACGTTCGTCGAGCCCGGCAGGTCCGGCTTCGATCGCCAGTTGCCGGACTTTGTCGACCGTGGCGGCCTGATCGAAAATGCGGAGCCGCTCGATGAGAACGGGATCGCTCCGTCGCGATCGGGGTGGCTGGGAATCGAGGATCTCGCCTCCGCCGAGCGTGGTCATCGGGGAGTATTGCCGGATGATGAAACGGTCACCCGGGAGAGCGAAGGCGGGCTTCTCGAGCCGTACGCGTGCGAACGCCGACGCCCCGGGTTCCAGGCGCTCCTGTCCGAGAAGCACGACGTGGCCAATTCGTTCGACGGTGCCGACATGGAATCGGATCCGCCGGCGTGATGACAGCGGGTGCTCCGCATCGGCCAGCAGCTGCAGGCGGACGTCGAAGGTCGTGCTCGGCGAGAACACACCTGGGGTGGTGACAACCATCCCTCGCTGGATCTCCGAGAGATCGATCCGCTGGAGGTTGAGCGCCGTCCGCTGGCCGGCCCGGGCTTCGTCCACCGAGGCTCCGTGGACCTGGATGCCACGAACGCGCGCCAGCTTCCCGTCCGGCAGCAGCTCCACCTCGTCGTCGCGGTGGATACGCCCGGCGATCAGCGTGCCAGCCGCCACGGCGCCGAAACCCTTCATCGTGAAACACCGGTCGATCGGCAGCCGGAACGTACGCGACGCGTCCCGTGGCACCGCGGTGGCGGCTAACTGGCGTAACGCGGCGATCAGTTCGGGGAGCCCCTCTCCGCTGCGGGCGCTCGCTCTGAGCACCGGGGCGTGCTCCAGGAACGAACCCTGGAGGAACTCGTGCACTTCGATTTCAGCGATGTCCGCCAGATCGTGCTCGACGGCGTCGACCTTGGTCAGGACCGTGAGCCCCTTCTGCACGCGCAGCAGCTCGCAAATCGCCAGGTGCTCGCGGGTTTGAGGCATCACCGATTCATCCGCGGCGATCACCAATATGACGACGTCGATGCCGCCGACGCCGGCGAGCATGTTCTTGATGAAGCGCTCGTGCCCGGGGACGTCGACGAAGCCGATCGTGGTCTCCGCGTCCAGGGTGAGGTTCGCAAAGCCGAGATCGATCGTGATTCCGCGCTCCTTCTCTTCTTTCAGCCGGTCAGTATCGATCCCGGTCAACGCTTTGACGAGAGCGGTCTTCCCGTGATCGATGTGGCCCGCGGTGCCGACGACGATGTGGGGCATCGGAACGATTGTAGGTCGATTAGAATCCCGACCATGTGCTCACGATTCGTCTCAGTGGTCCTTGCGCTCACCGTGCCGCTGACTGTGTCGGCGCAGGAGGCGATGGTCAAGCAGATCCTCGGCAGTCCCGAGTTCAAGGTCGCCGCCGCCTTCATCGAGAAAGATCAGCCGCGGTTCGTGAAGGAGCTCATCGAGCTCACCCAAATCCCGGCGCCGCCATTCAAGGAACAGCGCCGAGCCAAGGCCTACCTCGAGATGCTGCGGCAGTCGGGGCTGAGCGACGTCGAGATGGACCAGGAAGGCAACGTCATGGGCGTGCGAAAAGGCACGGGGGGAGGAGGGCTCGTAGCGATTGTCGCGCACCTCGACACCGTGTTCCCCGAAGGCACGGATGTGACGGTCAAGCGGGCGGGGACCCGTTTGAGCGCGCCCGGTGTCGGCGATAACACGCGTGGTGCGGCGCTGATGCTCGCGGTGATCCGCGCGATGGAGGCCGCGAGGTTCCGGACCGTGACCGACATTCTTTTTGTCGGGAATGTCGGGGAGGAGGGCGAGGGGGACCTTCGCGGTGTCAAGTTCCTGATGCAGACGGGCAAGTACAAGGGGCGCATCACCCAGTTCATTGCGATCGACGACGACCAGCCGAATGCCATTACCCACGGTGGCGTCGGCAGCAAGCGATATCGGGTGACGTTCAAGGGACCGGGCGGCCACAGCTACAGCGACTTCGGAGTGGTGAGTCCGGCTTTCGCGATGGGGAACGCGATCGCGAGATTCTCGCGGCTCGAGGTGCCGGAGAGGCCGAAGACCACGTTCAGCGTCGGGCTGGTCAGCGGCGGCACCTCGGTCAACTCGATTCCCTTCGAGGTGCAGATGGTCGTCGACATGCGGTCGGTCGACTGCGCGGAGCTCAAGAAGGTGAACGACCAGTTTCTGGCGATCGTCCGCGAGGCGGTCGACCAGGAGAACACGGGGCGCTCCACGCGGCAGGGGCGGATCACCGCCGATCCCAGAATGATCGGCGACCGTCCCTGCGGAGAAACCCCGCTGACCTCACCCATCGTGCAGATGACGGCCGCGGCGATCAAAGCGTTCGGACTCACGCCCGCGTTCGGCATCAGCAGCACCGATGCCAACGCCCCCATGAGCCTCGGCATTCCGGCGGTGACGATCGGGCGCGGGGCCGGCGAACGCTCCCACTCGCTCGACGAGTGGACGGTGGTGGAGCCGAAGGCCGACGTGCAGTCGATCCAGCTCGCGATGACGATCATCGTCGCAGTCGCCGGCGTGAAGTAGCGGAGAACGTTGTCAACCCCTCTTCCGCACGAGCGACCGATCGATTGACGCCACCGTCGGCCGGCCGCTGAGCGCCATCGCCAACGCCAGTTCCTCGCGCAGGATCCGCAGGACATCGACGACTCCCGCCTCGCCGGCGGCCGCGAGCGCCCACAGGTAGGGACGGCCGATGCACACGGCCCGCGCGCCCAGCGCCAGCGCTTTGAGAACGTCGGTGCCGCGGCGGATCCCGCCGTCCATCAGCACCTCGACGCGTCCGGCGACCGCATCGACAACCTCCGGGAGCGCGTCGATCGACGCGTTGACGCCATCGAGCTGCCGACCGCCATGGTTAGAGACGATCACGCCGCTCACGCCATTGTGGACGGCGAGGCTGGCGTCCTCCTCGGTGAGAATGCCTTTCACGAGGATTGGCAACCGAGTCTGTCCGAGCAGCCAGGAGACCGCATCCCAGGTCAGTGTGGCGTCAAACAGGTCGTGAACGTAGGACGAGAAGGACGAGTGCACGCCCCAGCGCGCCGCGTTGGTCATCGCCGCCTCGAAGTTCCGCATCGAGATGCCTTCAGGCAGGACGAAGTTGTTGCGCAGATCGCGATATCGCCGGCCGAGGAGCGGTGTGTCCACGGTCAGCACCAGCGCGCCGTAGCCGCATGCCTCCGCGCGCGCGATGAGCTCCTGGGTCAACCCACGGTCCTTGTAGACATACAGTTGAAACCAGAGCGGCCCCTGGCCGGCCGTGGCGACATCCTCGAGGGTACACGTCGACAGGGTGCTCCCGATCATCACCGTGCCGGCGGTGCGCGCCGCCCGTGCCGCCGCCATCTCGCCGTCATCGTGCGCGAGCCGGTTGAATGCGGTCGGTGACAACAGGACGGGCAGCGCCACCGGCTGCCCCAGCACGGTCGTGGCGACGTCGATGCGGCTGACGTCCACGAGCGCGCGCGGCCGCAGCGTGATCGCGTCGAACGCGGCCCGGTTCGCCGCGAGCGTGCGTTCGTCGCCGGCGCCACCCGCGTAGTAGTCGTAGGCGGAGCGTTCCATGCGCTCGCGCGCGAGCCCTTCGTAATCGTCGATCCTGATGGGTGTCATGGGTAAAGTCGTGGCTGGCGATTATAGAGCGGCGCCCGCCTCGCGAGACGAACCGCGATGCGTCAGCGTGACGAGCTCTGCCCGGTACCCAGCCGGTGCCTCGGTCTCACCCCCGGCCGGACATGGCGAAGCACGCCGCGGGCGATCAGAGGTCGAATCGGAGCGCGACCGACGGATCGATGCGGGCGGCCCTGGCTGCCGGCAGGTAGCTCGCGAGTAAAGCGGTGGCGCCGAGGCCGACCGAGACCGCTGCGTACGTCACCCAGTCGAGCGCACTGACCCCGAACAGCATGGACGACATGAACCGGGTCAACCCGGCGGCTCCGGCGATCCCCAGCGTGATCCCGATGCCCGAAAGTACGAGGCCGTGCCGGAGGAACAGGCGGCTCACGTCGCGTTGCGCGGCCCCCAGCGCCATTCGAATTCCGATCTCGCGCGTTCTCTGGGTCGCGATGTACGAGATCACCCCATAGATCCCGACCACCCCCAGCAGCAGCGCGACCCCGGCCGCGATGCTGAGCATTACCAGCGCAAAAGAGGTCTGCGCCATCGTTTCCGCCTGGATCTCGTCGAGCGTCTGGACACCGGCGACCGGCAGGTTGGCGTTCATCGACCACACGGCCTGCTGCACTTCCTTCAGGAAGGTCGGTGACCCGAAGCGATCGTTGCGGATCGCGTACGCCAGGTTCCGCTGCACCGACGTGCCCTCGGTGTAGAGCTGGTCGACGACCAGCGGCCAGTACACCAGCGTCGGTGCGGGTCGCCCGACGCCATCGTCGCGTTCATCGCCGACCACGCCCACGACCGTGCGCCAGGGGGACGACGGCGTGCTGCGAACCCGCCGGCCGATGGCGAGCGCCGGCTCCTTCCAGAACT
>JACDBQ010000150.1 GCA_013694845.1 Acidobacteriota bacterium | reverse complement strand
ATTCAGGCCAACGTTCCCGCGGGAGCCAATGTCGTGATGGAGGGGAGCCACTTTTCCCTGTCGCGCACGTACCGGGAGAGCCGAATCCCCCAGCTCCGTCTGCAGACCTACGAACGCTATCGACTCGACGGGGTCGACTACCTGATCGCGTCTTCACAGTCCTTTGGGCCGTACCTCGAGTCGCCACGTGACCACCAGCAGGAGTACCAGGAGTACATGGTGCTGTTCTCGCAGGTGCAGGAGCTCGTACGCTTCACGCCGGGGCCCGGGCGCCCGGGACCCGAGCTGCGCATCCTGAAGGTACCGCGGTGACATCGGTCCGTGCCACCGCGTCGGTGGCATTGTCGCTGGTCGCGATCGAGTTGTGCGGCCGCGAAGTGGCGCGTCGGTCGGCGCTCGATCTGCTGCTCGGCGTCAGGCCGGGTCTTCTGACTCTGACGGTCGTCGCGGCGCTCGCTGCGGCCGCGGGACTGATGGCGTGTCGGCGGGCTCGCCAGGGCGGAGCTACCGCTTTCGTTTTCGCCGCGTTGTTCTCCGCCGGGGTGGCCACCCAGATTGAACTCGGTGCGAGGCTTCAGAGCGACGGCTTCTACTATTTCGCGTACCTCCGGTCTCTCGTCTTCGACCGGGACGTCGAGTTCTCGAACGACTACAAGCTGCTCGGGCTCGGCGACAAGCCACAGCTGTTCGAGCCGACGCCAACCGGGTATGCGCAGTCGGCGTGGACGATCGGCCCCGCGTTCGTCTGGGCGCCGTTCTTCGCCGCGGCGCACCCGATCGCCGGCCGACTGGCGGCTGGCGGCGCCGACGTCAGCACGAACGGCATGTCGTATCCGTACCGGCAGGCCGTCTGCATCGCCGGACTCGTCTACGGGTTGCTCGGCTGCTGGTTTACGTATCGACTGGCGTTGCTGTTCTTCGACGCACGCCTGGCCGGCGGGGCTGTTGCGTTCACGGTGGCCGGATCCTTCATGCTCTGGTACATCGTGAAGGAGCCGAGCATGACGCACGCGCCATCGATGGCTGGTGTCGCGGGATTTGCGTGGCTGTGGGCGGCGACGCACGGCCGACGAACACGGGCACAGTGGGCGATCCTCGGGCTGGTGGCCGGCTTCATCACACTGATCCGCTGGCAGAACGCGCTGTTCGCGCTGCTGCCGGCATACGAGGCGCTCACCCAGCTCGCGCCGGCGGTAGGCCTGAAGGATCGCCCGCGGATCCTCTCGGCGTTGTCCGCCGGGGCATTGTTCACCGGCTGCGCCGTCCTTGCGTTCCTTCCGCAGATGCTCGCGTGGAAAGCCATCTACGGGTCCTTCCTCGCCGTCTCCCCGATCGGACCGCAGATTCAGTGGTGGGATCCGCATCTGGTCGACATCCTGTGGTCCTCCAGAAACGGACTTCTCAGCTGGTCGCCCGTGCTGTACCTGGGCGCAGTCGGCCTGGCCATCTTTGCGATCGCACGCCCGTGGATTGGCGCTCCCGCCATCCTGGCGCTGGCGCTGATGACGTACTTCAACGCGTCGATCCAGGACTGGTGGGGCAGCGTCGGCTACGGTGGACGCCGCTTCGATGGAACGATTCCACTGTTTGCGCTGGGCGTGGCGGCGTTTGTGGACCGCGCAACCGAACTGGCGCGCCGCCATCCGTTGAGGGTCGTCGCAGGTGGCGGCGGCCTGCTCGTCCTGTGGAACCTCACGCTGATGAGCGCCGCGCAGAACGGCCACGTTCGCATTGGCGAAGCCGTCTCGTTCGCCGAAGCAGCCGCCCACCAGGCGCGGGCCTTCCACGGCTGGTTCGGCCATCCGTTCACCTATCCGGCCAGCCTGCTGTTCGCCGCGCGCAACGATGTGCCCATCGGTGCTTACGATCTGCTCTCCGCCAATCGTTTTCTGGGGGATCCGGTCCGGCCCTACGGTCGCGTCGACGTGGGTGAACCGGGCGACGAGCTGTGGCTGGGAGACGGATGGCATGCCGCAGAACGGGCGGGCCCCGTGTCATTTCGCTGGGCCAGCCAGTCGGTCACGACGATCATTCCCCTCGACCATCCGGCGTCCCTGCGGGTGCAGGTGCGAGCGCGATCGTTCGACTATCCCGGAGCCACCGCGCAGACCCTTGCCATAGTCGTCAACGGGGTCGCGCAGCCACCCATCCAACTGGTCGGCGAGTGGTCAACGGCGCTGTTCGTCGTGGACCGGACCGCGTGGCGGACGGGCGTCAACCGTCTGACGTTGAACTTCGGCCGCTCAGCCCGCCCGGCGGACGTGGGTGCCGGCAGCGACGGAAGGGTGCTGGCCGCGGCGATCGACTACCTCCGGGTGGAAGTCATTCAGTAACGAACCCTGACTCAGCGTCCGGGAAAATACAGCACGTTGACCTCCGTGCGGCGGCGCAGACCTGAGAGCCATTCGCGGACGGCTGCCGCACGCAACTGCGCCGCGATGGCCGCGCGCGCGTCATCGCGGGCATCGTTGAACGGCCGCAGCTTGCCGTCCCTCGTGAACTCGGCCGGGTGATCGCGATAGTAGCGGACGATGTCGTCCTCGGACGGCTGGAACGTGGCGCCGAATCGCTGCTCGATATAGCCGTCGATCCGCAGGTCGTCGCGGACGTAGAGCCGAAGCTGTTCGACCGACAGACCGGTCTCACGGATTATCGCGTCGAGGCGTTCACCGGATCCGATCCGCGAGTCCATCTCCTGCATCCGCCGGTCGACCTCCGACCGGTCCGGCTCCGGCGGCCCGTAGCGGTCGACCTCGATCAGCATCAGGCGGCGTTCAATCAGGCGGTCCAGTGTCCACTGCAGTGAATCCCCCTGCGCGGGCGGACGCACGAACCCCAGCCTTGCCGCCGCGACGACGTCCGTCTGCAGGATCAGCGCGCCTCCGACCGTGGCGAGGATCCGATCGATGACGTCCGCGCGCAGCTGGATCGAGAGGAGGAGTAGCAACAACCCGACGACCAACCCCCGTCGTCCTCGCATCCTTGCCCCCTGCACCCTTACTTCAGCATTCATAATTCAGAATTCAGAATTGCCAGGCGCCCCGGTCTAGAAGGCCTGCCCGAAACTGAAGTGGAAGGCGCGCGGTGATTCGAGGCGCCCGCCGATCTCGCGGCGGTCCACCTTGAAGCCGACGTCGAAACGCAGCGGCCCGAACGGCGATTTATAACGGATGCCGAGCCCGACCGCCGCGAGGAGGTTCCCGAGATCGATCTGGGTCACCCGCTCGAACACATTGCCGCCATCGACGAAGAATGCCGCGCCGACATCCCCCCAGACCGGCACGCGGAGCTCCGCGTTGAGCAGGACGAGCCCGTTGCCGCCGCGCGGGAATCCCGCGCTGCTGATCGTCTGCGGCGCACCCACGCTGTCCAGCGCAAACCCTCGCATCGTCGTGTCTCCGCCAGCGAAGAAACGTTCGCTCGCCGGCAGGTCTTCGATGGTTTGCTCGGTCACAGTGCCGTCGGGCGCGACCACCCGCACCGGGCGCGGGAAACCGTCTGCGACACCCAACGCCACACGGCCTGCGAAAATGACCCGCTTCCCCACGGGCAGGCGGCGATACATCTGCCCCTGCAGGTAGGATCGGATGAAGCCCACCTGGCCCCCCAGGGTGCGCGCCGCAATGCTGCCTTCCGAGCTGAGGAAGAAACCGCGAGCCGGATCGAGCACGTCGTCCCGTGTGTCGCGCGCAATCGATGCGGAAAAAGCCGACAGGCGGACCTGCGGAAAGATGCGGTCGATCGTCGCCTGTTCCTGCTCCGTCAGCACTTCATCGAACGTCCGGGTGGTGCCGAACGTGTAGCGTGCACTGACACGAATCTGCGGCGACAGCCGGCGCAGGATCTCGGCGTTGATGCCCTTGCGGGCGAACTTGAAGGTGGACCGTACACCCTGCTCCAGAGCAGCGGTGATCGTAACGTCCGCATTCCACCCGAATGTCTTGGGCTCGCGGTAGGTGCCCACGACTCGATACTCCGGAAACCCGAACCTGCCGCCCGGACCGGACTGATCATCGTCGGCCCGCAGGCTGAGACGTGTGTACAGGTTCGCCGACCGATTCTTGCCGCCGATATTTCGCCGGCCCAGTTCGAAGAAGCCGCGCGGCGCCAGCTCGAATCGCTCCTCGGCGGCCCCCTCGGCGCCACTTGCCAGGCGCTGGCTCAGCTCGAGACCGCCGCCGTAGCCGACGGTGGTCGAAGGCGCTTCCTCGACGGTGATCACGATGTCGCGCCGTTCCGTATCGCCGTGCGGGATCTCGGTGATGCGAATGCGACGAAACAGCCCGAGCGCCCCCAGCCGGCGCCTCGTTTCGAACAGCGCGTCCAGACTGAGCGGTTCTCCGGTCCGCAGCTGGATCTCCCGCTCGATGACACGTGAATCGGTTCTCACGTTCCCCACGACGAGCACGTGGTCGACGATGCTCTGCGGGCCTTCGACGATCTCGAAGGTGATGTTGACGCCGGTGTCTTCGACGACAGCGGGCACGAGCGTCACGGCAGCGGTCGAGAACCCCCGATTGAGATACTCGCTGAGGATGTTCTCGCGGTCCTGGATCACCTGCGGTTCGAAGTACGGCTGACCGGGTGCGATGGCGAGCCTGGTGCCCAGCTGGGCGGTGCTGAGGGCCTTGTTACCGGAGAAGGTCACGTCAGTGATCCGCATCAACGAACCCTCGGTGATCGAAATCACGGGCTGGATCCTTCCTTCGCCAGACGGGGACGGATTCAGCTCGTTTGCCGCCGACTGGACCTTGATGCGACCAAATCCCCGGCGGAGGTAGATGCCCCGGATCTGGGCCGACGCGGCGTCGAGATTCGCGGCAACGAAAACATCCCCCTCCTTCAGGGTGTCGAGCGCCAGCCGGATCTGTTCGGCGGGCACGAACGCGTTGCCGGTCACCTGCGGGCCCCCGGCGATGCGGTATTGAACGCCTCTTCGGACCGTGAAGACGATTTCCACGCGCCCGTCCTGCTCGCGACGGGTGGCGGTGGCCGACGCCTTCCAGTAGCCCTGCTGGTTGAGATACGCGACAATCCGCCGCTCGGAGTCTTCGAGGATGTCGACGTCCACCGAACCTTCGTTGCGGACCGGCACGAGCTCTTCCAGCCGGTCCTTCGGCAGCGCATCGCCCTCGTAGCGGACGACGACCTCCGGACCCCGTTCGATGTTGACGGTGAGATCCACGCTGCGTCCGTCGTCGGTTTGCAAGGCGATGCGATGGCTTCCTTGCGCCTCGTAGCGCCCGCCGCGGCGGAGTTGCTCCAGGTAGCCCGCCAATCGCGACTGCACTTCGACGCGCTGATACGGGCGCCCCGGGTCCGCCTCGATCTCCCGCAGAAAGCTGTCCTTGGGCTCGCCGGGGTCGCCCACCACGGTGACCCGGCGCACCGCGGCGCGCGCCCCGGCCTCGATCTCGAAGGTGAGTATCGTGCCCTCGGGATCATGAACTTCTTCAACGACGGGACGGATGGCCGCGGCAAGATACCCACGGTCGAAATAGTGGCCTTGCAGCATCTCCGCGATGCTGGCCGCGCGGGAGGCCGGCGGGGCGGCCCCGAACCCATCAGTGACTGCCCGCCGCACGCCGGATTCGCCGAGCCCGAGATTGCCGCGGAACGCGATCCGGCGCACGCTGTGGACGGGAACGACCTCGTATCGGAGGGCGACGCCCCCCTCGACGGCGCTCGCGCTCACGGAAATTTCCTGGAACCGCCCAAGGCTCCAGAGGTGCGCGATCGTGTCCCGCACCGCGGCCATGGAGAGTTGCAGTCCCGGGCGTGTCTCGAGAATCCCGACGAGCGTCGAGTCGCTGGACACCTGCCCTTCGATCGAGAGCTCGGCCCGCACGATCATGCGGCCCGTGTAATCCGCCGTCGAGGGGAGTCCCTGGCCGGCCAGGGGCGGACCGGCCGGAGGCTGTCCCTGACTGACCAGAAGAGCGAAAGCGAGAAGTAAACCCATCAGAAGACGCGCCGCACACGGAAGTCGACCGCGAATGTGTGGTCACCGTTCTGCGTGACGATCCAGCCGATCCTCTCGTTCTGGTCGTACTCCAGGGTGATGATCTGGTCACGCCCCGGCTGCGTGTTGCCCAGCGCGCGTGCGAACGTCAGGTACGCGCGGTTCGACAGGCGCTTGCCGATCACCAGCCGCGCCGACGGCGCGAGTGGATCGTCTTCGGTGCCGATCCTCGGCGTGATCAGCACTGTCGCACCGCTGCCGAGCACCTCTTCGGCGACCTTGCCGACGGGGGCGGAAAATGGGCTGGCCAGCAGGCGGGATGTCAACCCGCGCAGCAACTCGGCCTCACTCTGGTTCGCCGCCGCCGCGTTGAGCGAGCGCAACTCCGCGTTCTGAAGATCAGGATCCTGTCCAAAGAGAACCGCGAGGATGTCGCTGGTCGCCAGCGGCGGATCAGATGTAAGTGAGGGGACCAGCCTGCTGGTGGTACCGACGATGCCGATCGTGACGCGATAGGTCTGATCGCCAACGCGTGCCCGCGTCTCAGCCTCGAGATCGAAGTAGGGGTCGATCTTGATGGGATTCGCAAAATCCACCCGCCCGCGAGTGACCAGGTAGCGGTTGCCCTCGAACACGAGGTCCCCGCGATCGATTTCGGCATAGCCGCTGAGCAAAGGCCGGTCGTAGGTGCCCTGGAGACGCAGATCGGCCCGTGCCTCGAGACGCGCGATGTTGTTGTTGATCCGTACCGCGCCTGCCGGCGCATCCACCTGGATGTCGAAGCGCAGGGGAACGGCCGGCGTCGACGCCACCGCCGCCGGCAACGCACTCTCACCGAAATCGAAGACATTCAGCGACGTCTCGAATCGCCGGCCGTAGACGGCATCGCGCACGGTGACCGTGCCGGTCAGCAGGGGCGCGCTCAACCGGCCGCGAAGGGCCAGGTCCGCATCGATCTCGGAGCGGAATCCTTCCGGATAGTTGATTCTCATGCGCTCGCCGTTCGCGGTGAGGTTCAGCTCGGCAGGGACGAAGCCTTCCAAAGGAATCCGACCGCCGAACGTAACCGCACCGCCGCCGAGCATCGCCGTCACACTGTCGACCCGGATGCCGCCCGCATCGAAGGAGACGGCGCCGTTGATTTCATCGAGCGACCGCGGCATGAGAAAGTGACGGATCCGTCCGTTCGACAGCGTGGCCGTGCCGGAAAACTCCGGCTTGTCGAATGCTCCCGTGACTCCGGCCGCCAGCGATGCAACGCCCGAGCTTCTCAAGTCGCGGAAGAAACCCTGCAGGATCCCGAGGTTCGCATCGCCCGTCGCCTTGACGCTGATCGTGTTGTCGTGCAGGCTCACGCTCCCGTTGACATCGAGCTTGGTACCGTCGCCCCGCAACTTCAACTGGCCGATCTGGGCCACGTGCCGATCCAGATCGATCTCGATCACCCCGTCGTTCTGAAGCTTGTAATCGAACAGCGTGAGGTCGAGCTCCTCGACCCGCGCTTCGACGACGAGCTGATCGATATTCGTCAGTTCACCGGTGACGCGGACAGTGCCTCCGACGACGGCATTCGTGAACGGAGACAGCCGCGGTTCGAAGAACCGGACATACGGGTCGAGCGACGTCTGGTTGAAGCGGACCGTCAGCTCGGCGTCCATCTCCTGGGTCATGGCGACGCGTCCGGCGCCCGACACCGCGAGCCGTGGCGAGGCTGCCTCGAAGTCCAGTGTCAGGAGCTCGCCCCGGAGGCCCAGATGGCCGGTCACCTGGCCGATCCCTTCATCGGCGGCGAACAGGTCGACGACGCCGAACGAGACATCGTATTGCGGCGCCTCGAAAGTCCCGGTGCCTGACCCCTTGAACCGGAGGACTCCCGACAACGGCGCCGTGGGAAACGCCGCGCTTTTGAGCGATTCGACTGGCAGCCGTTCGCCATCGGCGGTGAAGGAATAATTGCCTTCCCAACCGAGCCAGGCAGCCCCCGTCACCGTGCCTGTGCTGTTGCGGACGTCGAATTTCTCGAGGCGCACGCCGGTTCCTTCAAACTTGAGGGTCGCGGTCGCCCGTTCGAACCCTTCGCCATACGCCACGCCATCCTCGACGAGAAGCGTGCCGGCGCCGACGGGGGCCTCGAATTTCCCGGTCAGGACGTACTCGCCCGAGACGAAACCCTCAACCGGCCAGTCGTCGAGCTCGAAGGCATGCCGCAAGTCGGCCATCCGCCGCCGCCGCAGAACGACCCGGGCATTCAACTCCTCGCCGCCGTCCTTTCTTGGATAGCCCAGTGAAAACTTCCCGGTGGCGTTGATCGCGGATCCCTCGCTGGTCAGCGAGCTGCGGCTGACGTTCACGTAGCTGTCTTCGATGATGACGTCGGCCTCGCCTCGCCCCCACACGACGTCCCAGGCGCGCATGCGATCGCCACTGAAGGTGCCTTCGATCCGCGGATCGTTGAACGCTCCCAGCATCACACCGTCGAACCTGCCCGTTCCGCCGACCGGCACCGCGGAGGCCGAAGATCCAAAGGCGGTGAGAATCCCGGCAAAAACGCGATCCGATTCCTGCCAGTCGAGACTGGTCACGCGGAAGGGAATGCGCGAGCGCTGGTAATAGGCAGTCTGGCCTTCGAACTCGACATGTGTTTTCTGAGTGGCGACCCAGCTGTCGTGGACCGTGACCCACTCGGGATCGAGGGTGTATTCGACCCGGCCGGCGACCGGCACATAGCCGATGGGACGGCGCGGATTGAAGGGGCCCGCCTCCTCGCCCAACGCCGCCTGCGCGGCGACGAGGTCGGCACTCAGATCCCGTCCCATGGTCGTCACGCCGGCCGGCGGCTCGACGATCACCTCTCCGGCGCCGCGCAACTTCCCCCATCCGCCGGCCGGCCATTCCAGCCGGTTGCGCCCGGTAGCCCGGCCCGCCAGGCGAATGCCCTCGGTCTGGAGAAAGTCGGTGAGCTGGACGAGATCGACCTCGTGATACGCCACGTCCCAGATCGCGCGCTTCGGCCCGGACTTCTGGTCCATCGACAGGATCCGGTAATCGAACTCCGCACGGCCCCCGTACAGCGCGCTCTTCGCGTTCGTGACTTCGAGCCGATCCGGCAGCCAGAGCACGTTGCCGCGCAGATCGGGGAACCGCCATGTGTTCGCGCCCAGCTGCACGAGAGGGAGGGGCGCCTGCCAGCGGCCCTTCAACTCCCGTCCACCCTTGAAATAGTGGAACGTTCCTTCAAACGCTGCGTCACCGGTCGCGCTGAACTGCTCCTTGTGGAAAAAAATATTCTTCTGCGTCGCGATATCGATCTTCGACCTGATCCGGTAGATCTGCTCGGGCCAGTTGTTCATTTGCAGATCGCCGTCCAGGATCGAGCTGGCGCCATCGGTCAGGAGATCGATGCGGTCGAAGTGCAGGCCTGGCGCCTTCATGCTGAACGTCGACTGCATCTTCGCGCCGAAGGGCTCGTAGCTCTGGATCCGCACGGTGCCGCCGTCGAAAGACGCGGTGCCGCCATAGTCGTCCCGCGCGACCCGCCTGAACAG
>JACDBQ010000135.1 GCA_013694845.1 Acidobacteriota bacterium | reverse complement strand
ACCGTCGGGCGGGCGTAGCGACGTTCGGTCAACTCGACGATTTTCTTTGGCGGCGGCGCGTCAACGGCGACGGCGGACAGCAGTCCATTGTCCGGACAGACGAACCGGTACTCGCCGATGTCGGCGGCGATGCCCCGGCGGGTCGACCCGACGCCCGGGTCCACGACTGCCAGGAAGATGGTGCCGGCGGGGAAGAAGCGATACGCCGCGGCCAGTTCGATGGCGCCGTCCAGCACGTCATGCGGCGCGATGTCGTGGGTGATGTCGACCAGCGTCGCGTCCGGACAGATCCCGACCATGACGCCCTTCATCGTCCCGACGTAATGGTCTCGGGTTCCAAAATCACTCAGCAGCGCTATGACCGGCCTCATGCGCCAAGAATACCTGATGGGTGAACTAGAATAGGCTGTTCATTTTCGCTGAAGGACGCCTGGATGATTGATTTCGATCTTACCGAGGAGCAACGGCTTCTCGAGCATTCGGTTCGGGAATGGGGTGCGCGCGAAGTCGCGCCACGTATCCGGGAACTCGATCGCGAACACCGTTTCGACCCCAACATCCTGACCCAGATGGCCGGCCTCGGATTGCTCGGCTGCTCCGTACCGGCTGAGTACGGTGGCGCCGGCATGGACTACATCAGCCTGGGCATCGTGTCGGAGGAGCTCGAGTACGTGGACACGTCGTTGCGCGTGATCATGTCGGTTCATGCGGGGCTCAACTGCCTGTCTCTGTTGACGTGGGGCACCGAAGATCAGAAGCAGCGCTACCTCATCCCGCAGGCGCAGGGCAGCAAGATTGCGACCTACGGCTTGACGGAACCTGCCGCGGGCAGCGACGTGCGCGGCATTCAGACGGTGGCGATCAAGAAGGGTGACCGCTACTACGTCACGGGCGAGAAGATGTGGATCTCGCTGGCGGACGTGGCGGACAACTTTCTGGTTTTCGCCTGGACGGACCTCGAGAAGAAGAAGCAGCGCGACACATCCGGGATCAGTGCGTTCATCATCGAGCGGTCGTTCACGGGCTTCACCAGCGGAACGTTGAAGGAAAAGTGGGGCATCCTCGCCGGTAATACGGGCTTCTTCAAGATGGAGGAGGTCGAGGTGCCTGCCGACAACCTCGTCGGCCGTGAAGGCGAGGGCTTCAAGATCGCGATGTTCGCGCTCGACCAGGGCCGCTACACGGTGGCGGCCGGTGCGACTGGGCTCATCCGGGCCTGTCGGGACGCAAGCGCGAAGTACGCGCTCGAACGCAGGACCTTTGGCCAACCCATCGCCGAGCATCAGCTGGTCAAGGAAATGATCGCCCACATGGAGTCCGACTATCAGGCGTCGCGGCTGCTGTGGCTGCGGGCCGGCTCGCTCAAGAACGCCGGCCGCCGGAACACGCGCGAAACGGGCCTCGCCAAATGGTTCTCGACGGTTGCCTCCGAGCGCGCAGCGGGTGATTCGGTCCAGATTCACGGCGCCAACGGGTATTCGGACGAGTATCCGGTCGGCCGGTTCTACCGCAACTGCAAAGGTGCGGTGATCTATGAAGGTACTCGCGAGATCCACAAGCTGATGCAGGCCGATTACGTGCTCGGCTTCCGCCAGGACAAGCCGTTGCGGTGCGAGCTGCCGCCGATGACGAAGTAGGGGCCACCACCACATGGATTCAGATCTCTCACTCGACTTCCTCTCCGTTGTGGAACAAGCGGCCATCGCCTGCGCGCACACCATGGGGCAGGGCGATCGGCACAAGGCTGACCAGGTGGCCGTGGAAGCCATGCGGCGCTGCATGGACTCGGTGCCGATAGACGGCACGATCGTGATCGGTGAAGGAGAGCGCGACGAAGCGCCGATGCTCTTCATCGGCGAAAAGGTCGGTATCGCCCAGAGGCCCGAGGGGAAAGGGATCTCGTTCCCGAAGGTCGATATCGCGGTCGATCCGCTGGAAGGCACGAATCTCTGTGCGACGGGCGCGCCAAACGCCCTGGCGGTGCTGGCGGCCTCTGACGAGGGAGGTCTGCTGCACGCGCCCGACCTCTACATGGAGAAGCTGGTCGTAGGACCGAGCTCGAAAAACGCGGTCAGCCTCGATGCGCCCGTGGGTGAGAACCTGCGCGCGATTGCCCGCTGCCTCGAGCGCGACGTCGAGGATCTGGTCGTCGTCGTGCTCGACCGCGAGCGTCACATCCAACTGATCGAAGACATCCGCGCGACCGGCGCGCGGATTCGACTCATCGGTGACGGTGACCTGTCCGCCGGTATTGCAGCGGCCGTCGTCGGCAGCGGTGTCCATGCGGTCATGGGCACGGGCGGCGCGCCTGAGGGCGTGCTCACGGCCGCCGCGATGCGCTGTTTGAACGGTGAGATCTTCGCCAGGCTCGTCGTCCGAAAGCCCAAGGACGAGGAGCGCAGCCGCGCAATGGGTATCACGGATCCGAAGCGGATCTACACCTCCATGGATCTCGCGTCGGGCGAGAACATCATCTTTGCCGCGACCGGTGTCACCGACGGCGCGCTGATGAAAGGTGTCCGCTTCTTCGGAGACGGCGTCCGCACCAGCTCGCTCATCATGCAAAGCAAGCCTGCCCGAATCCGCTTCATCGACACGATCCACGTAGAGCAATCGCGCGTGGTCAGGGTGAGGTTTTAGAAGAACTCATAACAAAGAACAGAGAATCAACGAGCACTGAGCACCCAGCACTGACCACCGACCACCCCTTCCCGTTGCCCTGGCGCAGAAATCTTTACGCGGTGACCGCCGCGGGGTTCATCGGGTTTACCGGCTTCACGCTCGTGATGCCGTTCCTGCCTCTCTATTTCGAGCAGCTCGGTGTCACCGACGTCGGGGAGATCGCGCTGTGGTCCGGCATGAGTCTCGGCGTCACCCCTGGCGTCACCGCCTTCATGGCTCCGTTATGGGGCCGGCTTGCCGATCGGTACGGGCGCAAGATCATGGTGCAGCGCTCGCTCTTCAGCTTCGTCGTCGTGATGGCGGCTACCGCATTCGTGACGGAGCCATGGCAGGTGTTCGCCCTGCGGACGATCCAGGGGCTGTTCGCAGGGTATGGTGCGCTGACGCTGACGATGGCCGCCGACGTCGCGCCGAGCGATCAGACCGCCTACGCGATCGGGTTCGTCCAGACGGCACAACGCATCGGCCCGGCCCTCGGGCCGGTGATTGGCGGGGTCGTGGCCCAGGCAGTCGGGCTGCGAAATGCCTTCATCGTCACGTCCGTCATTTACGCCCTGGCCTTGCTGGTCGTCACGTTTGGCTATGACGAGCGCGGCGTCTTCAGGCGGATCCCGGAAGGCGGGGCTGGTCGCGTCACATTTCGCAACGTCCTGGCGTTCGAAAACTTCGTTCTCCTGATGGCGGTGATCTTCGGCCTTCAAGTCGTAGACCGCAGCTTCGGTCCGGTGTTGCCCTTGTTCGTCGGCGCCCTCGGCACGGAGACCGCACGCGTTCCGCTTCTTTCCGGGGTCCTGTTCTCGATCTCCGCTGGCACCGCGGCGATCGGAAATAACCTGTGCGGCCACCTGATGCGCCGCTCGGGCGCCCGGCGGGTCATCGCCTCCTCGTGTGGGATCGCCGCCGCCGGTGTCGCCGGATACCTTCTGGCGGGCAACGCGTGGTGGCTGGCGCTGCCGACGACGGTCTTCGGTGTCGCGATTGGCGCGGCCACGACGGCCGCGTACACAGCTGCGAGCAGTATCGTGCCCTTGAGCGCCAGGGGTGCGGGGTTCGGGTTGCTGACGACGGCGTCTCTTGTGGGGCTGGCGGTCAGCCCCATCGCCAGCGGATTGCTGGCGGCCACGAGTATCCGGGCCGTGTTCCTCATGGATGCCCTGATCCTGGGAGCCCTGGCGTTGATGGTGTCGCGCCTGATGATCACTGCGCCGATGCCAGCGGCTACCTCGCCACCGACGGAGGAGCTTTAATCCGAATGGACCGTACGCCGGTCGATCAGGCAGTTGCACATCTCCGCAACGGCGGCGTCGTCGCGTACCCGACCGATACGCTCTACGGGCTGGCTGTCGATCCTCGTTCTGCCGAAGCGGTGCGTCGCTTGTTCGCGATCAAGGGAAGGGAACCCGGAAGAGCCGTGCCATTGATTGCGGCTGACCTGCAGCAGGCGGCGGCCGCAGGCGCTCTCAGCGAGCGGGCGAAACGGGTCGCCGATGCCTTCTGGCCAGGGCCGCTCTCGATCGTATTATCCGCAGCCGCGGACCTCTGCGCCGAGGTACTCGCGCCGGACGGCAGCGTCGCCGTCAGGGTTCCCGCGAGCGCCGTCGCACGGGCACTGGCTGCGCAGTTCGGGTTCGCGATAACCGCGACCAGCGCGAATCTCAGCGGTGAACCAGGTGCGATCTCAGCCGCCGTGGTGTGCGAGCATCTGGGTGGGCGCATCGACATGGTGCTGGACGGCGGAGACAGCCCCGGTGGGCCGCCATCGACCATCATCGACCTGCGCGGCACAGCCCCACGTCTCGTTCGAGCGGGCGCGATCGCATGGGACCGCGTGCTAAGATCCATCAAGTGACGCGCGCTGCTTCACTCTCGAACGCGAACGGTCCGCGCGAGCGCGCGGCGCTCGTCGGCCTGTTTACCGGTTCCTCACGCCACCTCGATCCCGAACACTCGCTCGACGAGCTCGCCGGACTCGCAGCGGCCGCGGGGGCTTCGGTCGTTCTCCGCATCCTCCAGAAAAACCCCAAGCCTCATCCGGCCACGTTCCTGGGAAGCGGCAAGGTGGCGTCACTGGCGCTGGCGTGTGCGGAGACCAACACGGACGTGGTCATCTTCGACAACGAGCTCAGCCCCGCGCAATTGCGCAACCTCGAGGCTGCACTCGACCGCAAGGTCCTCGACCGTACGCAGCTGATCCTGGACATCTTCGCCAGCCGCGCGAGAACCCGCGAAGGGAAGCTGCAGGTGGAGCTGGCTCAGCTCAAGTACCTGATGCCGAGGCTGGTCGGGTCAAGTGCGGCGCTCTCCCGGCTCGGCGGTGGCATCGGCACACGGGGCCCCGGCGAGACGAAGCTCGAGACCGACCGTCGCCGCATCCGCTATCGAGTCAGCATGCTCTCGGACGAGATCGACACCGTTCGCCGGCGGCGCACCCAGCTCCGTGAGCGCCGGCAAAAGTGCTCCGTCCCCACCGCCGCACTCGTCGGCTACACCAACGCCGGCAAAACGACGATGTTCAACGCGCTGACGGGGGACAGTGCGGCCGCGTCAGACGCGTTGTTCGTCACCCTCGATCCGCTTGTGCGGAAGGTCAAGCTGCCGGATCGGCGTGAGC